>NZ_JXYF01000078.1:0-43889 GCF_000967735.1 Paracoccus sp. S4493 | reverse complement strand
CCAGCCCCCCGGCCCCCCCGCCGTGGTTCCGCATCAGCCGACGATCCGCTCCAGCGGGTCGTATCGTGCCGTGCCATCTCCCCAGATCGCATCCCCCAGCATATCGGGCTTGTGCCTAAGCGTGGTCAGTTCGGCACGGGTGACCCATCGCGCACGGTTCACGACGCCTTCGGGATCGGTCAGCGTCAACACGTCGGGCCCTGTCAGCGTGGCGCGGAAATGCACCTCGACCTGGTGAAACCGCCGGGAGGGGTCGTGGAATTCGTTCACCAGGAAGGGATCCCCGACGGCGATGCTCAGGCCCGTCTCCTCCAAAACCTCGCGCGCCAGATTGTCGGGCAGCGAGGCTTGCGGTTCGACCCCGCCGCCCGGCAGGCACCACAGGTCGGACTGCTGCCCCGGATAGGCATTCACCACAAGCACGCGATCGCGATGCAGGATCGCGGCACGCACCGCCAGTCGGATCATCCGGCGATCCGGTTCACATGGCCCATCTTGCGGCCCGGCCGCGCCTGCCCCTTGCCATAGAGGTGAACCTGCGTCCGCGGCTGTGCCAGCAGCGCGGGCACACGGTCCATGTCGTCGCCGATCAGGTTCTCCATCACCACGTCCACATGACGCTTGCCGTCGCCCAAGGGCAGTCCTGCCACGGCGCGGATATGCTGTTCGAACTGGTCGACCGCGCAGCCGGTCTGCGTCCAGTGGCCGGAATTGTGCACGCGGGGCGCGATCTCGTTCACGATCAGACCCTCCGGGGTCACGAACAGTTCGACCCCCAGCACGCCGACATAATCCAGCGCGTTGGCGATGCGCGCGGCGATCAGCACCGCGTCGGTGGTCACCCGCCCGGGCAGGCCGCAGGGCACCGTGGTGGTGCGCAAGATGCCGCCCTCATGGACGTTCAGGCCCGGATCGAAGGCCGCCACCTGGCCATCGGTGCCGCGTGCGATGATCACGCTGATCTCGGCAGTGAAGTTCACGAACCCCTCCAGGACCGACGGTGCGCCGGTCCAGTCGGCCGGACCCTCTCCGATGCGCACCTGCCCCTTGCCGTCATAGCCCATGCGGCGGGTCTTGAGGATCGACGGGCGACCGATCCGCGCGATGGCGTCGTCCAGCGCGCCCTGATCCGCCACGTCGGCAAAGGGCGCGACGGTCAGGCCGATGTCGGTCAGGAAGGTCTTTTCGGTCAGCCGGTCCTGCGACACGGCCAGCGCGCGCCGCCCCGGGCGGATGGGGCGCAGGCTTTCCAGCAGATCCAGTGCGCTGGTCGGCACATTCTCGAATTCATAGGTGATTACGTCGACGCTTTCCGCAAAGGAGCGCAGTGCGGCCTCGTCCTCATAGGGGGCGGTCGTCACGCGCCAGGCGACGTCACCCGCAGGAGCGGCGCCTGGTTCGAAGATGTGACAGCGCAGGCCAAGGCGACTTGCGGCCGCCGACAGCATCCGGCCCAGCTGGCCGCCGCCCAGGATCCCGATGGTGCGGACCTCAGTCATCCGCGGGCTCCTCGGGGATCGAGGCCGACAGCGCCATGCGCCAGTCGTCCAGCCGCTGCGCCAGCGCCGGGTCGTTCAGCGCCAGGATGCCTGCGGCCATAAGCCCCGCATTGGCGGCACCCGCCGCCCCGATCGCCATCGTGGCGACCGGATAGCCCTTGGGCATCTGCACAATCGAATACAGCGAATCGACACCGGACAGCGCCTTGGTCTGGATCGGCACCCCGATCACCGGAACGCGGGTCTTGGACGCCATCATGCCGGGCAGATGGGCCGCGCCCCCTGCCCCCGCAATGATCACGCGCAGACCACGCCCGACCGCCGACTTGCCATAGTCCCACAGCCGATCCGGGGTGCGGTGCGCGCTGACGATGCGGGTGTGATAGGGCACGCCCAGTTCGTCCAGGATCTGTGCCGCCTCGCGCATGGTCGGCCAGTCGGACTGGCTGCCCATGATGATTCCCACCGCTTCGGTCATCTGTCGTCCCCGTATTGTGCGCCGCGTGCCTGTCCTAGCGCGGGTCCGCGCGGGTCGCAATCAGGCGATGATGTCGGGGGTCAACTCATCCTCCAGTCGGGCGATGCGATCCTTCAGCGACAGTTTCTGCTTCTTCAGCCGCTGCAGGGCGACGGAGGCGGTCAGCTGGCCCTGAAGGGCGGCGATGGCCTCGTCCAGGTCGCGATGCTCGCAGCGCAGGGCCGCAAGACGGGCGCGGCTGATTTCGTCGTGGTTCATCGAATGCTGCATGTTCATCGGGCGGGCTCTTGGGAAATGCCGTGGTTCCGACTTATAGCGTGTCGCGCGGCATCTGTTAAGCTGGCATGGACAAACCACACGGCTCACGCCATCGTGAGGGTGTGTCCCGGAGGGTTGCCATGTCGCGGCTTGCCACCATCCTTGCGCTGATGATCGCCGGCCCCGCCGCGGGCCAGTCCGATGGCGATGTCACCTGGAACACGGGGCGCCTGCCCGACGGGCCCGGCCACGCTGCCGAGATCGCCTATGAGGGACGCAGGCTCAGCTATGTCTGCCGGCCCGGCGATGCGGGACGTCTGGTGATCGACGGGATGGGACAGACCGACGATCCGATTGTCGTCCTGGTCGACGGACAGCGGATCGCCGTGCCGTCTGACATGACGAACGGCGTCCATTCGATCGCCGCCGATCCCGGATCGCAGCTGTTGTCGGCGCTGACCGGAGGGCGGCAGGTCACCCTGCTGGCCGGGCCCGTGACGCTCAGCCTGCCGTTGGAGGGGTCTCGGCGCGCGATCGGACAGGCGATGGAGGCCTGCGACCTTCGGCCCTGACAGCGCGGATCTTGCAAAACGATGCCGGCCTTTCCATATCTTGCGCAGGACGGGGGCCGCCGCAACGGGGCCCCGGACCTGCAGTCGCTGCAACGCAAAGGGCTGAGATGACGAAGATTTCCTTAGGGGCACATCCCTATCTGCTGGGGTTCGACCAGCTTGAACGCCTGGTGGAACGGGCCTCCAAGGGGGCCGAGGGCTATCCGCCCTATAACATCGAACACCTGCCGCCCGATGCCTTCCGCATCACCCTGGCCGTCGCCGGCTTTGCCGAGGACGACCTGGCCATCACGACCGAGGACCGCCAGCTGGTGATCCGCGGCCGGCAACCCGAACCGGACGACGCCCGCGTTTATCTGCATCGCGGCATTGCCGCCCGCGCCTTCCAACGCAGCTTCGTGCTGGCCGACGGGGTCGAGGTGACGTCAGCCGCAATGGAAAACGGGCTTCTGCACATCGACCTGCGCCGGGTGAATCCGCAGCAGGTCGTCAAGACCATTCCGATCAGCCGCAAGCAAGGGGATCATCATGGATAGCAAATTTGATTTCGGAGGCGGTACGTCCGCCCAGACCGTCTACATTCGGCAGGTCGTCGCCGCGACCCTGCCCCGCGACGTCCAAGACCAACTGCCTGGCGTTCAGACCCTGTACGCCGTCCACGACACCGATGGTGAACGGCTCGCCCTGGTCCAGGACCGCGCCCTGGCCTTCACCTTGGCGCGTGAGAACGAGCTGCGGCCCGTCAGCGTCCATTAGGCATAGCGCATAAACGCGAAAGCCCGCCCATCGGGCGACCAGCAGGGCACGTTCAGCGTGCCCTGCCCACCGAACAGGTCGCACAGCTTGCGCCGTTCCGTCCCGTCCGGCGCCATGATCCACAGGGATACGTCCCGGTCGCGCGGATGTTCCAGCGTTTCGGGCGCATAGGCCAGATAGACGACATGGCGCCCGCAGGGCGACGGATGCGGGAACCAGTTCACCGAATCGTCGCGAAAGACCGGCGCGGCGTCCAATCCATCGACGCGCATCTTCCAGATCTGCGCATGACCGGTCGCGTCGCTGTTGAACCAGATCCAGTTGCCACACGCACTGAAATCGGGACCGTCGTGATGGGCGACGTCCGGGGTCAGCACCCGTTCGCCGCTGCCATCCACGGCGCAGGTGGCGATCCGTACCACGCGGTCGCCCCGCGCGCAGGCATAGACCAGCCGGTCGCCGTGCGCGCCGTGCCACCAGCTTGGGCGCTGCGTGCCCACCGGTTGGGTGGCCGCGCCGTCCCAGACATGCATCCCGGCCCCGGTCCCGTCATGCGCGGAAAAGATCACCCGCCCGTCGGGCAGAAAGCCGTGGTCGTTGTTGCACCGTTCGGCGCAGCCGGTCTGCAGCAGCTGCAGGCCGTCGGCATCGGCGCGCCACAGGCGCCCCTCTCCGTTCACAAGAAACCAGCCGTCAGGGTGCCAGTTCGGCGCCTCGATCAGCATCGGGGTGCGCAGGATCACGCGGGACTGCCCGGTGGCGACATCCCAGACCTCCAGGGACGACCGCCAGCTCATGGCGTCACCGCCCGGCGGTCACCGCGCCATTGGCGCAGCGCCAGTACCGTCAGGATCGCCGCAAAGACGCAGATCTGATAGGACAGCGCGTGGCCGGTGGCCGCGGCATGGTCCTGATCAACGCGCAGGCGGACAAAGAACAGGCTGCTGACGATGGCGATGCCGATGGCCGCGCCGATCTGCTGGAACGCCTGCATCCCCCCCGTCGCGGCCCCCGCGATGCGCCCCGGCACGTCACGCAGCACCAGTTGGAACAGCGGAGAGATCGCCAGACCCATCCCCAGGCCGTTCATCGCCAAAGGCCCGACCAGCGTACCGGGGCCAAGATCGGCAGGCGGGTGGGCCGCCGCGTGGCGCAACCAGATCATCCCGGCCAGCATGACCGCCGCGCCCAGGGCGACCCGCCCCACCAGCGCCCGCGTCCCGAACCGCCCCGTGACATAGCTGCCCAGCATGATGCCCAATGGGAACGGCGCCGTGGCGATGCCCGACTCCAGCGGCGTCAGGCCAAAGCCGGTCTGGAAATAGATGGCCAGGACCAGAAACATTCCCGGAATGGCCGAGAAATGCAGCATCACCACCGTCACCCCGGACAGAAAGCCCCGATCCCGCAGCAGCACCATCGGCAGCAGCTGTTCCCGGCCCTCCGCCTCCAGTGCGTGCTGGCGTCGCAGGAACAGCGCCCCGACGGGGATCGCCGCAACCAGCGTGACCAGCGTCCACCACGGCCAGCCCAGCAGCGGTCCCTCGATCATCGGCAGGACGACCAGTGTGATGGCCAGACCGAACAGGCCCACGCCCCACCAGTCGATCGCCATGTCGCGCGACGATTCCAGCCGCGGGATCAGCCAGAACCCCGCCAATACGACCAACAGCCCCACCGGCAGGTTGACCAGGAAGATGGGCCGCCATTCAAGCCCATAGAGGTTCCCGCTGATCAGCACGCCGCCCAGCAGCGGCCCCGTGACCGCGCCCAGGCTGATGACCACGCCCGCCAGCGCGAATGCCTTGGCCTTCTGTTCGGGGGGAAAGATCACGTGCATGATCGCCATGACCTGCGGCACCATCATCGCCCCGCCGATGCCCTGCAGCGCACGCGCGCCGATCAGGACGTTGATGTCGGGCGCAAGCCCGCACAGGACGGATGCCAGCGTGAACAGCCCCACGCCCGACAGGAACAGCCGCTTGCGCCCCAGCTTGTCCCCGAAGCGCCCGCAGGGCAGCAGACCCACCGCAAAGGCCAGCACATAGGCCGCCGAGATCCATTCGATCTGCGTCTCGCTGGCGCCAAGATCGGTGCGGATCGAGGGCAACGCGACGTTGACGATGCTGACATCGATCAGGTTCATGAAATTGCCCATCAGCAACAGCACGGTTGCGGCCCAGGGGTTGACGCCCTTGGGCGGGCTGGCGGGATGGGGCATCGGACAACTCCGTTGACGGTCAGCGCGGAACCATCCGCAGGCGCGCGAGGTTCCGGACGCCAAACGGCCCCGGTGTCGCACCGGGGCCGTTCGTATCACTGCGGCAGGGATCAGGACAGGCCGATCAGGCCCATGCTCTCCAGCTTCAGCAGCACCTGATGCGCGGCGCTGTCCACGTCGATGTCGGTCGTGTCGACGCGCAGTTCGGGGTTGGCCGGTTCTTCATAGGGATCGGAAATCCCGGTGAACTCCTTGATCTTGCCTTCCCGCGCCAGCTTGTAGAGACCCTTGCGGTCGCGGCGTTCGCACTCCTCCAGGGGCGTGGCGACATGGACCTCGACGAAGGCGCCGCCGGCCTCGACCATCTCGCGCACGGCGCGGCGGGTCGCGGTATAGGGCGCGATCGGCGCGCAGATCGCGATGCCGCCGTTCTTGGTGATCTCGGACGCGACATAGCCGATGCGCTTGATGTTGATGTCGCGATGCTCCTTGCTGAACCCCAGCTCCGACGACAGGTGCTTGCGGACCACGTCACCGTCCAGCAGCGACACGGGACGACCGCCCATCTCCATCAGCTTGACCATCAGCGCGTTGGCGACCGTCGACTTGCCCGACCCCGACAGGCCGGTGAAGAACACGGTGAAGCCCTGGTTGGCGCGCGGGGGCGAGGTGCGGCGCAGCTGCTGGACGACCTCGGGGAAGCTGAACCATTCCGGGATGTCCAGCCCCTCGCGCAGGCGGCGGCGTAGTTCGGTGCCGCTGATGTCCAGGACGGTGCTGCCCTCGGGGATCTCGTTCGCGGGGAAATACTGCGCCTTTTCCTGCACATAGACCATGTGCTTGAAGTCGACCATCTCGACGCCGATTTCCGACTGGTGGGCCTTGAACAGCTCCTGCGCATCATAGGGGCCATAGAAGTCCTGGCCCTGGCTGTTCTTGCCGGGTCCGGCATGGTCACGGCCGACGATGAAGTGGGTCACGCCGTGGTTGGCCCGGATCAGGCCGTGCCATACAGCCTCGCGCGGGCCGGCCATGCGCATCGCCAGGTTCAGCAGCGACAGGCTGGTGGTGGCCGCCGGATACTTGTCCAGCACCGCCTCGTAGCAGCGGACGCGGGTGAAGTGGTCGACATCGCCCGGCTTGGTCATGCCGACGACCGGATGGATCAGCAGGTTCGCCTGAGCCTCGCGGGCGGCGCGGAAGGTCAGCTCCTGGTG
Organism: Paracoccus sp. S4493; assembly: GCF_000967735.1. Classification (NCBI taxonomy): domain Bacteria; kingdom Pseudomonadati; phylum Pseudomonadota; class Alphaproteobacteria; order Rhodobacterales; family Paracoccaceae; genus Paracoccus; species Paracoccus sp. S4493. Next base: position 36,888 of record NZ_JXYF01000078.1, on the reverse strand, counting down.
CGCGCGGTGCAGCGGGTTGCGGGTCTGGAACGCGACGACGCGGCTCCAGCCGAGCTTCTTGAACATGGTGCGCAGTTCGTTGGGCGTGTTGCGGCGGGCGCGGAAATCGTAATGCGTCGGCGCCTGCAGGCCCTTGACCGGGCCGCCCAGATAGACCGAGCCCGCGACGTTGTGCAGATAGTTCACCGCCGGATGCGCCAGGTCGTCGGCGCCGAACACCTTCTCGGCCTCCAGCGCCTTGTTCGGCACCCATTTGTCGGTCAGCGACATGATCGCCAGGATCACGCCCTCCTGGTCGCGCAGCGCGATGTCGGTGCCCGGCTCCAGCCCTTCGGCGAACGTTTCGGACACGTCCAGCGTGATGGGCATCGGCCACAGCGCGCCCGAGGTCAGGCGCATGTCGCTGACGACGCCGTCATAGTCGGCTTGGGTCAGAAAGCCCTTCAGCGGGTTGAAGCCGCCGTTCATCAGCAGCTCCAGATCACAGATCTGGCGTGGCGTCAGGTCCCAGCTGGGCATCCGCCCGGCATCGTCTTTCAGCGCGGCGGCCGACGCCTCGGAGACATAGAGTTCGGGAATGGGGGCATGCTTGGGTAGGGTCATGGTCACGACTCGTGGGTTGCGCAGAAACGGATCAACACGCGACCCTGCGGGGATCGCGCGACTCGACGCGACGCATAGCCCCCATGAAAGCGATATTCAAGTCTGGGAAAACGCTTTTCGCTTCGGGCGTGCCGCCGGGAACCCGACCACACGCGTCACGTTGGGTTCGCGAACCGCAACGACAGGAGCGCATGATGACCGACCAGACCACCGCAAGCCAGGAAGAGCAGCGCGCCTTGTCCCAGGATGAACTGGAGCTGGCGAACCAGACCCGACAACCGGCCTTGGGCCGTTTGTCCGACAAGGAACTGTCCGATCTGGTGGGGCTGCTGCGTGTTCGTCGCAACCGCGCGCGCGACATTGCGGCCCGCCAAGGGCGCGAGGCGCGGGGAAAGGCCGGGCCCAAGGGCACAAACCCTGCGGCCGGCAACGCGGGCACGCGAAGCAAGGCCGAGTTTCTGACCGCCGCCCTGGACCGGGCGACGGCCGAACGCGAACGGCGCGAAGGCGATGCCGATCCCAGCCAGAAGGATCTGGCCCAGAAAGCTGCCGCACTGAAGGACGACGCCACCAACGCAATGATGGAGACCGGCGGACCGCTGCACCCGAACGACCCCGATGCCGATCCCGGCAAGGCCGGCCTGGCAGAGACGCAGCGTGACGCCGCACCGTCGGGTGCCTTGGATCACGCAGGTGAGCTGCCGGCCCGCGAACGCTCGCGCGAGCGCGGCTGAGCCGTCAGTAGATGACGGCAACCCGCTGCTCAGGCTCCAGCTCGACCTCGCCCTGAGCCTCGAGGAAATGCGCGGCATCCAGCGCGGCCATGCATCCCATGCCCGCGCTGGTCACAGCCTGACGATAGATGTGATCGGTCAGGTCGCCCGCCGCGAACACGCCCGGGATCGAAGTGCGCGTGCTGCCCGCCTCGACCTTGACGTAACCGCCGTTGTGCAGTTCCAGCTGATCCTTGACCAGTTCGCTGGCCGGCGCATGGCCGATTGCCACGAACACGCCGTCAGCCTTGATCGTCTGCGTCGTTCCGTCAACAAGGTTGCGCAGCGTGGCACCGCTGACGCCGACCGGGGTTTCGGTGCCGGTGACCTCTGCCAGTTCGCTGTTCCAGATCACCTCGACCTTGGGATGGGCGAACAGGCGGTTCTGCAGGATCTTCTCGGCCCGCAGGCTGTCGCGGCGGTGCACCAGCGTCACCTTGCTGGCGAACTTGGTCAGGAACAGCGCCTCCTCGACCGCGGTGTTCCCGCCGCCGATCACCACGACCTCGCGATTGCGATAGAAGAACCCGTCACAAGTGGCGCAGGCACTGACGCCGAAACCCTTGAACTTCTCCTCGGACGGCAGGCCAAGCCAGCGCGCCTGCGCCCCCGTGGCAAGGATCACCGCGTCTGCGGTGACCACCCGACCGCTGTCGCACGTCGCCGTGAAGGGACGCTTCTGCAGGTCCAGCGCGGTCACGAGATCGGTAACGATCTCGGCACCCATCGCACGAGCGTGGGTCTCCATCTTGACCATCAGGTCGGGGCCTTGGATCTCGGTGTCGCCGGGCCAGTTCTCGACCTCGGTCGTGATGGTCAGCTGCCCGCCGGGCTGCATCCCCTGGATCAGCATCGGCTCCAGCATGGCGCGGGAGGCGTAGACGGCGGCGGTGTATCCCGCCGGGCCAGATCCCACGATCAAAAGTTTCACATGGCTGCGTTCGGTCATCTTGCGCCCCTTTCGCGGTTTGTGCATGAGGTAGTCCCTCATGCGCCGGACTGCAACGCATCCCCGCCACGGACCGACGTCGATAAGATTGTTGCGCCGGACGGGGCGGCATTGTAGTTTCCGGCAACGCCAAGACCTGACAGAAGAAAGACAACCATGGCCGGCGCCAAACTGGACGACATCGACCGCAAGATCCTGGCCGAACTTCAGGCCGACGGGCGCATGACCAATGTCGAACTGGCCCGCCGGGTGGGCATCTCAGCGCCGCCCTGCCTACGCCGCGTCCGCACGCTGGAGGAGCTGGGATATATCCGCGGATACCATGCTGACATCGACGCCCGCGAACTGGGGTTCGAGGTGCAGGTGTTTGCTATGGTCCGCCTGGCGTCGCAATCCGAACGCGACCTGTCAGCCTTCGAGGCATTGGTTCAGGAATGGCCGCTGGTCCGCGAATGCCACATGCTGAACGGAGAGATCGATTTCATCCTGAAATGCATCTCTCCGGACCTGTCGACCTTCCAGCGCTTCCTGACCAACAGCCTGACCGCCGCGCCGAACGTGGCATCGGTCAAAACGTCGCTGGTGATCCGGGGCGCCAAGAACGAACCCGCCGTCCCCTTCGAGATCGTCGAGGAACGCGTCCGCGAAGCAGGCTGATCCTTGCGCAGGCTGGCCCGCCTGACGCTGCTGATCTGGTCGCTGGCGACGGTCGCGGTGACGGGCTGGATGCTGTCGCAGAACCCCTTTGCCACTCCGCTGGTCGATCGCGGCCTGGATCAGGCCCGTGCGGCCCTGATGCGCGCCGTGGCCGACCGCGCGACCCCGGACTGGCTGATCCCTCGCCTGACCGCCGCGCTGGATGCAGGCGACCGCCAGCAGGTGCAGATACTGATGGATCTGGCCCGCGATCAGGGCACGCCGCTGCCACCCGACCTGCGCGCCCGTGCCGACGCCGCGCTGGCGGTCGGCATGCTGGACACGCTGTCCGATTGCGGCACCTGCATGCGCGACGTGACCGCCTGTCCCAGCCTGTCCCTGGTCGCCGCCTGCACCCTGCCGTTCGAACTGTCGCCCGCAGGTGATGCCGCCGCGCTGATCCGGCAGGGCGGCACCTGGGCTACCGGAGGCGACCCCGACGGCATCGAGGCTGCGCTGGCGACCCTGGGCCTTGCCGCGACTGCCGGCACCTTGGTCACGGCGGGCAGCAGCCTGTCGATCAAGGGCGCGGCCACCACGCTGCGCGTCGCGCGTCGCGCCGATGCGTTGTCACCCGGCATGACACGCGCCCTGTCCGCCGCGGCGCGCAGCCCCGCGCCCGCCCGGGCCCTGTCCGGCATCGCCGGTGATCTGCGCACGATCGGGCGACAGGCCTCGGTTCCCGAACTGCTGCCGATCCTTCGGCTGGCCGAGGATCCGGACGACCTGCGCCGCCTGGCGCGTCTGTCAGAAGCCGCGGGGCCGGACACGACCCGTGTGCTGACAGTGCTGGGCAAATCCGACAGCCTGCGCCTGATGCGGCGCCTGGCCGATGCCGCCATGGCCGCCGCCGCCCTGATCGCGCTGGTCCTGGGACAGATGGCGGCGTTGCTGGGCGCCGGGGTTCAGATGGCCCTGCGCCGCGGCCTGCGCCCGAACCCTGCGCGGCGGATACCGCCGCCACTGCGTTCAGTTGCGTTCGGGGGCTAGAGCGAGATGGCGCTGATCAGCCGACCGTAATCGGCCTGTCCCTCATGCGTGGACCGGCGATAGCTGAAGAAGCGGTCGGGGTCGGAATAGGTGCAGTGCCGCGACCATTCCGCCTGCACGCCAGCTGCGCGCAGGCGTGACAGCCCGAACGCGGGAAGGTCGAACATCGGCCGACCATTCGGACCGCCGGAAAAGAACCGGTCATTGGCCATATCGTCAGCCAGAAACTCATCCATGAATTCGGGACTGACCTCATAGGCGCGCTGGCTGATCGTGGGGCCGATCACCGCGCGGATGTCGGTCGCACCCAGATCGCGCATGGCGGCCACCGTCGCCTCGATCACGCCGGCTATGGCGCCGCGCCACCCGGCGTGACAGGCGCCGACGACGCCAGCCGCGGCATCGGCCAGCAGCACGGGCTGGCAATCGGCGGTCAGCACGCCCAAGGCCACGTCGCGCCGGGCGGTGACCAGCCCGTCAGCCTTGATGTCCTTGACCACATCGACGTCATGATCGTCCGTCAAGGTGATCACATCTGCGGAATGGATCTGCTTGACGGTGGCCAGCGGCAGGCCCATCGCGCCCGCAACGCGGGCACGGTTGACCAGCACCATCTCACTTTGGTCCGAAGAGCGGCGCCCACAGTTCAGACCTGCGAACAGCCCGGAGGATGCCCCACCCTTTCGCGTGAAGAAACCGTGCCTTACGTCGGAAAGCAACGGGTGGGTCAGGATCTCAAGCGTGGTCTGCATGGGCCTCCAGCGCGACAAATCCGGGCACGGGCGGCGCGCCCTTGGGCCAGATCGCGATTACCTTGAACAAGTGACCCATTTCGTCGGGGTGGGTCAAGCGCCGAAGCGCGGCCATCGCGCCCCCGTCACCCGCAGCGGCAAGCCGGGCGGCCCGTGCCTCGGCCCCCAGGGCGCGCAGCCAATCGCCCTGTCGCACGGGACGCGACGCCACCGCCCCGCCCCGGATGGCCGCGGCGGCCAAGGGTGCGAAATCAACATGCGCCGTCAGGTCGGCCTGCCCCGGATGCGCCAGCGGATCTTCGCGAGCATGGTTGCGCAGGGCCTGAAACGTGTCGCCGAACCCGTTCCACCCGCCATAATCGATCAGGATCGCGCAGCCGCCATTGGTCGCGATGTGGCGGGCCGCGGCCTCGACAAAGGCCGCGCCTTCGGCACATTCCTCGACGATGTCGCCCACAGACCCCGTCCGGGCCAGCGGCAGGACGGGGCCAAGCCCCATGCGCAGACCATCATCCGACAGCCCGACCAGACGCTCACTCCAGCCATCGTCGGTTCGCTGGTACTGACGGATCGGGAGGGCGTCGATGAACTCGTTCCCGATCAAGAACAGTGGTTTGGATCCTATATCCTCGATCCGGTCGAGATGCGTGACGGGTCCAAGACGATCGCGCTGAACGCCGCGCAGATGCGGCGAGGCCTCGATCAGGGCGACGTCGGCGGCCGGGTGCAGGCCGGGCACCTGCCGCATCGCGCGCAGCATGTCGGCCATCAGCGTCCCGCGTCCCGGTCCCGGCTCGACCAAGGCGAACGGGGCCGGGGCACCCTGGTCCAGCCAGGTCTGCGCCAGCGCAAGGCCGCACAGTTCGCCGAACATCTGGTGGATCTCCGGCGCGGTCGTGAAATCACCCGCGGTGCCGAAGGGATCGCGCGTCGCGTAATAGCCGTGACGACTGTCCATCAGGCAGACCTGCATGTACTCGGCCAGGCTGATCGGCCCCGTCGCGCGGATGCGCGCCGCGATGATCGCGGCCAGGGGCGTCATGCGGCGACGGGCGGGCGGCGCCGCGCATAAGCCACCAGTGCCAGCCCGATCAGGACCATCGGCAGCGACAGCGTCTGCCCCATCGTCAGGCCGATCACAGGGCCGCCCAGGACGTGGCCAAGCGGGTTGTCCGGCGTGATGAACTGGGCGTCGGCGACGCGGAACAATTCGACGAACATGCGCGCAAGCCCATAGCCGGCAAGGAAAACCCCAAAGGCCAGGCCCGGACGGCGCAGCCCTCCGGCGCGAACCAGGACCAGCAGGATCAGCCCCAACAGCAGGCCCTCAAGTCCCGCCTCGTACAGCTGGCTGGGGTGGCGAGCGCAGGGTCCGACGATGCCGGGACAGGTCTGCGCCGCCTCGCCGGGAAAGACCACGCCCCAAGGCAGGTCGGTGGGGCGGCCCCACAGTTCGGCGTTGATGAAGTTGGCGATGCGCCCGAAGAAGATGCCGATCGGTGCCACGACGGCCATTGCGTCGGCCAGCCGCAGGACGGGTACACCCTGGCTGCGCGACCAGGCCCAGGTCGCCACGATCACGCCGGCAAAGCCGCCGTGAAAGCTCATCCCGCCCTGCCAGACCTGCAGGATCTGCCCGGGGTTCGACAGATAGTAGGCGGGCTCGTAGAACAGCACGAACCCCAGACGCCCGCCCAGGATCACCCCCAGGATGACCCAGGTCAGCAGGTCGTCGACCCGGTCGGGCGCGGTGGGCGGCGTGCCGCCCCACAGCGCGGGACGGCGCATCATCGCGACGATCAGCCGCCAACCCAGGATCAGGCCGGCCAGATAGGCCAGCGCATACCAGCGCAGCGAGAACGAGAACCCGCCCAGGGTGATCGTGAAGATTTCGGGGGCGATGTCGGGAAACGGGATCATGGGGCCTCGGGTCTGCGATTTGCCGCGCACGTTAGTCGCCAAAGCCGCACTGTCAACATTGAACCCTGGACCGCACCGGACCATATAGGACGCAACGCAAGACAGAAGGGCACCGCCAGATGACCACCCAGAACCGTTTCTTCGACGACATGTCCAAGCTGATGACCAACGCGATGGGCGTGGCCCAGGGCGCCCGCAGCGAGGCCGAGACGGCCATGAAGGGCTGGATCGACCGCTGGCTGGCCGACCGCGACTTTGTCACCCGCGAGGAGTTCGAGGCCGTGCGCGAGATGGCGATCAAGGCCCGCACCGAGAATGCCGAACTGAAGGCGCGGCTGGACGCCCTGTCCGCGGGTGCCGACAAGCCTCAGGGCTGAAGCGCCGTCTGCCCCATCAGCGTTCCCGCGCGGTCATAGACCAGCACCCGGTCGTCCGTCGTCAGCACGACGATCCGATCGGTCGCAAAGGTCACCGCGCGGGTTTGCGCATCCTGAGGCAGCGTGATCGCATCGGGCAGTTCGGGCAGCACGGGCTGGTTCAGCCGCACCCACAGCAGCGCCACGACCGCGATCATCCCCACCCCCATGACCAGCGTCAGCCCCGTCACCAGCGTCTTCAGAAAGCGCAGTTCCGGGACGGCTTTCGCCGCCACCTTCCAATCGGTATCATCCTGCGCCATGTCGATCCTTTCCGTGACCATTCCGGCCAACCCGCCCGACCGACTTGATAAGGCGCTTGCCATGGCGGTGCCAGAGGATGCGGCCCTGTCGCGGTCGCGCTTGGCGCGGCTGATCGCTGACGGTGCGGTAAGCGGTCCGGACGGCCCCGCACGCGACGTCAAGGCGCGCGTCTCCGAGGGTCAGGAATACCGCATCGCCCTGGCCCCGCCCGAGCCTGTCGAGACGCGGGCCGAGGCCATTCCGCTGGTCATCGCGCATGAGGATGATGACCTGATCGTGATCGACAAGCCCGCCGGGATGGTCGTCCATCCCGCGCCGGGCAGCCCCACCGGCACGCTGGTCAATGCGCTGCTGGCGCATTGCGGCGATTCGCTGTCGGGCATCGGGGGCGAAAAGCGCCCCGGCATCGTGCACCGCATCGACAAGGACACGTCGGGCCTGCTGGTCGTCGCCAAGTCGGACCGCGCGCATCACGGCCTTGCCGCCCAGTTCGAGGCGCATACAGCCAACCGGCGCTATCTTGCGCTGGCGCACGGGGCGATCGACGCGGCCGATCCGCGTCTGCGTGGCACGCCCGGCGTCTCGTTCGAGGAAGGGCTGGTGCTGCGGATCGCCACGCACCTGTCGCGCCACCCGACCGACCGCCAACGTCAGGCGGTCTTTGCCGACAAGGGCCGTCACGCCGTGACCCGCGCGCGGCTGCTGGAACGGTTCGGCACGCCGCCTTCGGCCATGCTTGTGGAGTGCCGGCTGGAAACGGGGCGCACCCACCAGATCCGGGTGCACATGGCCCATTGCGGCCTGGGGCTGATCGGCGATCCGGTCTATGGCGGGTCACGACGCGCCTCTGCCAAGGCGCTTGGCACCGCGGCGGCAGCGGTCCAGGCGTTTTCCCGACAGGCGTTGCACGCCGCGCATCTGGGGTTCGTCCATCCGGTCACCGGGGTCGAGATGGGGTTCGACAGTCCCCTGCCCGACGACATGCAGGCCCTTCTGGACGCCCTTCGCACCGCCCCTTGACGAAAGCGTGAGCCGACCACACATGACACTGCCCGCGCGGATGCGGCATTCTGTCCCGGAACCGGGCTGTTCGACGCTGCGTTAACCGGTCTCTGCGAAAGGCGAACATCATGGCGACTTATGGAAATCTTCCCGCCCCAAGCCCGGAACAGGGTCTGAACCGATATCTGCAGGAGATCCGCAAGTTTCCGCTGCTGGAACCCGAACAGGAATACATGCTGGCCAAGGCATGGGCCGATCACGAAGACAGCGACGCCGCGCATCAATTGGTGACAAGCCACCTGCGTCTGGCCGCAAAGATCGCGATGGGTTATCGCGGCTATGGCCTGCCACAGGCAGAGGTCATCAGCGAAGCGAATGTCGGCCTGATGCAGGCGGTCAAGCGGTTTGACCCGGAACGTGGCTTCCGCCTTGCCACCTATGCAATGTGGTGGATCCGCGCCTCGATCCAGGAATACATCCTGCGGTCCTGGTCCCTGGTCAAGATGGGCACCACAAGCGCGCAGAAGAAGCTGTTCTTCAACCTCCGCAAGGCGAAATCCAAGATCGGCGCCCTGGAGGAAGGCGATCTTCGTCCCGAGAACGTCGCCCAGATTGCCACCGAATTGAACGTCACCGAGAAAGAGGTCGTCGACATGAACCGCCGGCTTTCCGGTGGTGACGCCTCGCTCAACGCGCAGGTCGGGTCGGGCGATGGCGAATCGTCGGCGCAGTGGCAGGACTGGTTGGAGGACACGAACGCCAATCAAGCCGAGGCTTATGCGGAGTCGGAGGAGTTGGACACGCGTCGCCAGATGCTGATCGACGCGATGGATGCACTCAACGAGCGTGAGAAGGACATCCTGATAGAGCGTCGTCTGCGCGACGATCCGATGACGCTGGAGGATCTGTCCAGCCGCTACAGCGTGTCGCGCGAACGCATCCGCCAGATCGAGGTGCGCGCGTTCGAGAAGCTGCAGGAACGGATGCGCACCCTGGCCCGCGACAAGGGCATGCGGATCGCCGATACGGTCGAGTGACCCGCGCTGCATTGACGCAACGCGGCGCGGCGCTATGGTCTGGGCACCCTGCAGGACGACCCTAGACCATGCCCGCCCCCGTGACTGCCCTGACTGAATTCCAGCGCCTTGAGGCGCAGGGCTCGTGGCGCGAGACGCCCGAATCACGGCTGCGCGAGGTCATCGTCTCGGTGGGCGCCGCGACTCTGACGATGATGGACCCGAAATCGGACCGTCCTCTGTCGCACTGGTCGCTGCCTGCGGTGACGCGGATCAATCCGGGTCAACTGCCCGCGATCTATACCCCAAACGGTCAGGCACCCGACGAGACCGTCGAGATCGATGATCCGCTGATGATCGAGGGGATCGAACGCGTCCAACGAGCCATCGCCGTTCACCGTGCCGTGCCGGGCCGCCTGCGGGGCGTCGTCACGGTGCTGGGCGCTGTCACCATGCTGGCTGCCCTGACGTTCTGGCTGCCCGACGCGCTGATCCGCCATGCGGCCCGGATCGCTCCCCCCGCGCAGGCGCGAACAATCGGCTTGGCCGTGCTGGCCGATCTGGAGCACAGCGCCGGTGCCGTCTGCCGTCGGCGGTCGGGCCAGCAGGTGCTGGACTGGATCGCACCCCAGCTGATCGGCGACCAGGCCTTGGTGCAGGTCGTGCCCGCGCCGCTGAACGGGGCGCGTCGCCTGCCGGGTGATCTTTATGTGCTGGGCAACGACCTGCTGGCCACCACCCCCGGGCCCGAAGCCTCTGCCGGTCACCTGATCGCCGCCCGTCTGGCGGTCGAGGATAAGCAGGCGACGCTGGATGCGCTGCGGCATGCGGGGCTGATGAACGCACTGCGCCTGATGACGCTTGGGACTCTGTCGCGCGACGCGATGCAGGGCTATGGAGAGACGCTGCTGTCGCAATCTTTGCCCCGGCCTGACCTCGCCGCCCTGCCCCCTGCCTTCGCGGAACGCGGGCTGTCGACCGAACCCTATGCGCGCAGCATCGATCCGACCGGCGCCGCCGTCCTGCCACTGATCGAGGCCGACCCCATCCGTCAGGGAACCACGCCTGCCCGCCTGCTGACCGACGAACAGTGGCTTGCGCTGCAGCAGATCTGCGCGGGCTGACGCCCCCTTAGACGAACTGTTCGCGCAGCAGGCGTTCATCCAGCCCGTGGCCCGGATCGAACAGCAGGCGGTGACGGATGTCGTCGGCGCTGCGGATTTCGACCTGCGTCACGTGGCGAACAGAACGGCTGTCGGCATCGGCCATGACGGGGCGGCGGTCAGCATTCAGCACCTCGATCACCACGGATGCGCCCTTGGGCAGCAGCGCCCCCCGCCAACGGCGCGGACGGAAAGGCGCAATGGCGGTCAGGGCCAGCACCTCCGACCCGATCGGCAGGATCGGCCCGTGCGCGGAGTAGTTATAGGCCGTGGATCCCGCCGGAGTGGAGACCAGCGCACCGTCGCAGACCAGTTCCTCCATCCGCAACCGCCCGTCGACATTGATGCGCAGCTTAGCGGCCTGCGGCCCCTCGCGCAGCAGGCTGACCTCATTGATCGCCAAGGCCTCGGTGCAGGTGCCGTCGGCACAGGTGGCGCGCATGCGCAGCGGGTTGATGACGGTCTCCTCGGCCAGGGCAAGGCGGTCGGTCAGGTCCTCCTGGGCATAAGCGTTCATCAGGAACCCCACCGTGCCACGGTTCATGCCATAGACCGGCAGCCCCCGACCCTGCGTCGCGTGCAGGGTCTGCAGCATGAACCCGTCCCCGCCCAGGGCCACCACGACGTCGGCCTCCGCCAGCGGGGCCTGGCCATAGCGCGCCGTCAGCACGGACAGGGCCGCCCGGGCGGTCTCGGCGTGGCTTGCGGTGAAATGCACGTTGCGCGTCATCGGCCGTCCTGTCCCCTGATGGACCTGCACCATCACGCGCGACAGACATGATGACAAGCGCATTCCGCAGCGCGTCGCAACGGGCGGGATGCGGGTCGTTTTGTCACTTTCGGCATGCGCGACGTTGCGTTAAAAGACGCAAACTCAAGCCGCCCCAGCCCAAAAAGGACGAAAGACCGATGAACGCACCGACCCGCGACAACGGCTTCTTCACCGAAACCCTGGCCAGCCGTGACCCCGACATTGCCAAGGCGATCACCCAGGAACTGGGCCGCCAGCGCGACGAGATCGAGCTGATCGCTTCCGAGAACATCGTCAGCCGAGCCGTGATGGAGGCTCAGGGGTCTGTCCTGACCAACAAGTATGCCGAGGGCTATCCGGGCAAGCGCTATTACGGCGGCTGCCAGTATGTCGACATCGCCGAGAACCTGGCGATCGAGCGTGCCAAGCAGCTGTTCGGCTGCGAATACGCCAATGTCCAGCCCAACAGCGGCAGCCAGATGAACCAGGCCGTGTTCCTGGCGCTGCTGCAGCCGGGCGACACGTTCATGGGCCTAGACCTGAATTCGGGCGGTCACCTGACGCACGGATCGCCGGTCAACATGTCGGGCAAGTGGTTCAACGTCGTCAGCTATGGCGTGCGTGCGCAGGACCATCAGCTGGACATGGACGCGATCGCCGAAAGCGCCCGCCAGCACAAACCCAAGCTGATCATCGCGGGCGGCACCGCCTACAGCCGCAGCTGGGACTGGGCCGCCTTCCGCGCCATCGCGGATGAGGTCGGCGCCTATCTGATGGTGGACATGGCCCATATCGCGGGCTTGGTCGCGGGCGGCGCACATGCCTCGCCCGTCCCGCATGCCCATGTCGTCACCTCGACCACGCACAAGTCGCTGCGCGGTCCCCGGGGCGGCCTGATCCTGACCAACGACGCGGACATCGCCAAGAAGATCAACAGCGCCGTGTTCCCCGGCCTGCAGGGCGGCCCGCTGATGCACGTGATCGCCGCCAAGGCGGTGGCCTTTGGCGAAGCGCTGCGCCCCGAGTTCAAGACCTATGCCCAGCAGGTCGTCAAGAACGCCGCCGCCATGGCGGACGAGCTGATGAAGGGCGGCATCGACATCGTGTCGGGCGGCACCGACAACCACCTGTGCCTGGCCGACTTGCGCCCCAAGGGCGTGACCGGCAAGGCGACCGAGGCCGCCTTGGGCCGTGCGCACATCACCTGCAACAAGAACGGCGTGCCGTTCGACCCTGAAAAACCGTTCGTGACCTCGGGCATCCGTCTTGGCGCGCCCGCAGGCACCACCCGCGGCTTCGCCGAGCCCGAGTTCCGCCAGATCGCCCGCTGGATCGTCGAGGTCGTCGACGGCCTGGCCGCCAATGGCGAGGAGGGCAATGCCGCGGTCGAGGAAAAGGTCCGCGCCGAGGTCAGCCAGCTCTGCACCCGCTTCCCGCTGTACCAGGGCATGTGATCGCCCGACATCGGTGACCTGTACGCCCCGCCGCGCCCCCGCGCGGCGGGGTTTTCCGTTTGTGCCATTTGCGCATCCTGCAGTTTCGCGTCATGGTTTGCGCGGACATTTAGGGATGAGGACAGATGACACCACCCAATCGCCCCCAAGCCGAACCGCGCTGGAGCCTGGTCGGCCCAGGCTTGGTCGTGGCCGCAACCGGCGTCGGCGCGGCCGACCTGATCGCCACGACTGTCGCGGGCAGCAAATACGGCTATGCCCTGCTGTGGGCCGTCGTTGCGGGCTGCATCATGAAGATCGTGCTGGTCGAGGGTGCCGGCCGCTACAGCCTGGCCACCGGCAACACCATCTTCGAGGGATGGAGCACGCTTGGCAAATGGACCAGCTGGTATTTCGGCCCCTACATCGTGATCTGGGGCTTTGTCTATGGCGCGGCGGCAATGGCCGGGACGGGACTGGCGCTGACCTCGCTGATGCCGTTCCTAGGCGTTCCGGCCTGGGGCATCCTGTCGGGCCTGCTGGGCCTGGCGCTGGTCTGGTCGGGCCGCTACGACCTGTTCGAACGGGTGCTGACCGCGATGGTCATCCTGATGTTCATCGCCGTGGTCCTGGCGGCCGCAGCCACCCTGCCCAACCTTGGCGAGGTCCTGACCGGCCTTGCCCCGATGATCCCGGATGGCGCGATGATCAACGTCCTGTCCGTCGCGGGCGGCGTCGGTGGCACGATCACGCTGGCGGCCTATGGCTACTGGCTGCGCGAGAAGGGCTGGGACAGCCCGCGCTTCATGTCGGTCATGCGCATCGACAACGCGGTCGCCTATCTGGTGACCGGCCTGTTCGTCGTGGCGACGCTGATCGTTGGGGCGGAACTGCTCTACTCAGCGGGCATCGCCATCGGCGGCGGTGATCAGGGCATGGTCGACCTGTCCCGCGTCCTGGGTGAACGCTATGGCCCTTGGCTCAGCAAGCTGTTCCTGATCGGGTTTTTCGCGGCATCATTCAGCTCGCTGATCGGGGTGTGGAACGGGGTCAGCCTGATGTTTGCGGATTTCATGGGCCATGTGCAGGGCAAGCCGCACGCCCATCCCGACCGCCTGGCGGGCGGGCGCTACTATCGCGCCTACATCGTCTGGCTGACCATCCCGCCCATGGCGATGCTGTTCCTGGGCCAGCCGGTGCTGCTGATCCTGGCCTATGGCGTGCTGGGCGCGCTGTTCATGCCGTTCATGTCGGTCACGCTGCTGTGGATCCTGAACACCGACCGCGTACCCGCCGAATGGCGCAACAAGCCGCTGACCAACATCCTGCTGGTGCTGTGCACGCTGGCCTTTGCCGCACTGGCGGTCGATCAGCTGCGCAGCTCCATCATGCGGCTGTTCTAGGACTGCCAGGCGGGCTTGCGCCTGTCGAAGAAGGCCGAGATCCCCTCGGGGGCTTCGGCGCCTTGCCAGACAGCGACCAGGCGGTCGATGCTGTCCTCGATGACGGCGGCGTCGATGCGCGGACCAAGCGCGCGGCACTGCGCCTTGGCCGCCGCGACCGCCCCCGGTGCCGCCTGCAGGAAGGGGGCCACCTCGGCCTCCACCGCCGCATCCAGATCCGCCGCTGCGACCCGGCGCGACACCAGGTTCAGGTCCACGGCCTCCCCGGCATCGAACAGACGGGCCGAAAAGAACACCCGCCGCGCCGCGGGCTCGCCCATGCGGGCCAGCACATAGGGGCCGATGGTCGCGGGTATCAGGCCCAGCCTGACCTCGGTCAGCCCGAACCGCGCCGTGTCGGCGGCCACGACGATGTCGCTGACCGCCATCATGCCCACGCCCCCGCCAAAGGCATTGCCCTGAACCCGTGCGATCAGCGGCTTGGGCAGCAGGTTCAGCGCAGAGAGCATCCCGGCCAGCGCTTGCGCCCCCTCGCGCCGCGTGGCGTCATCCGCGGCCATCTGCTCGCGCATCCAGCCCAGATCACCGCCCGCGCAGAAACTGCCGCCTTCGGCCGCCAGCACCACCACGCGCACGGACGCATCCGCGCCCAGATCGGCTGCAGCCTGGGTCAGCTCGTCCATCATCGGGCGGGACAGGGCGTTGTGCTTTTCCGCACGCGTCAGCCACAAAGTCGCCACGCCACGGTCGTCGCGGTCGATGCGGATGGTGTCAGGCATCGGGGGCCTCCCTCAGGGCGCAGGCCATGGCGGCGGCGCGGGTGATGATTTCCATGTCCAGTCCATGCGCAAAGCCGCGCGCGTCCAGGTGCCGGGCCAGCGCCTCGGTCGCGACATTGCCCGCTGCACCCGGCGCATAGGGGCAACCGCCCAGGCCGCCGACCGCGGCGTCGAACACCCGCAACCCGCGCTCCAGGCTGACATCCACATTCTGCAGCGCCCGCCCGGCGGTATCGTGGTAATGCCCTGCTAAGCGGTTGGCGGGCAGTTCCTCCAGCACGGCGGCCAGCATGGCGTCGATGGTTTCGGGGCGGCCCTGCCCGATCGTGTCGCCCAGGCTGATCTGCTGACAGCCCATGTCGCGCAGGGCTGCCGCCACGCGGGCCACGGCGGCTGGGGCCACCGGCCCGTCGAACGGGCAGTCGGTCACCACGCTGACATAGCCGCGCAGGGTGACGCCATCGGCACGCGCCTGTGCCGCGACCGGTGCCATGCGTGCCAAGCTGTTGGCGATGCTGGCGTTCAGGTTTGCCCGGCTGAACCCCTCCGAGGCGCTGGCAAAGACCGCAACCGTGTCGGCCCGTGCCGCCCGTGCCGCCTGATAGCCGCGCAGGTTCGGCGTCAGCACCGCATAGCGCGTGCCGGGGCGGCGGGTGATGCCCGCCATCACCTCGGCCCCGTCCGCCATCTGGGGCACCCAGGCCGCGGGGACGAAACTGGTGACCTCGATGTCGTCAAAGCCCGCCTGGCTCAGCAGGTCGACCAGGGCGATCTTTTCGGCGGTGGGGATCAGCCGCTTCTCGTTCTGCAGGCCGTCGCGGGGGCCCATCTCGAAGATCTGGACGCGCTCAGCCATCGACTGGCTCCAGCCGGATGAGGGGGGCGCCGGCCTCGACCTGATCGCCGGCCTGGGCCAGAACCTCGGCCACCACGCCATCGGCGGCGGCGGTCAGGCTGTGCTCCATCTTCATGGCCTCCAGCACGGCCAGCCGGTCGCCCGCCGAAACGGCCTGGCCCGCCGTCACATGGACCGCCTTGACAAGTCCCGGCATCGGCGACCGGGTCACCCCGTCCCCCGTTCCGTCGGCCGCCTTGCGCGCCAGCGGGTCCAGCGGGGTCAGGTGCACCCCGCGGCCGCCAAAGACACCGACGCCCGCCGGGTGGGTCACGACGCGGTGGCGGCAGGGCTGCCCGTCAACCCACCAGCGCCCTGACTGCCAGCGGACCTCATGCGCGCGGTCCAGCGTGACGCGCGCCGCACCCGGCCCGGTCACCTCAAGAACCGCCTGACCGCCCTCCCACGCGATGGTGCGGCGCAGCGGTTGCCACAGGGTCGCGCCGCCGCGAATGTCGGGATTGGCCAGACCGGCCAGCCCGATGACGCCCAGAACCAAGGCGGCGCGGTCCTCGGCCCCGCCATCCAGCAGAGACGGCAGGTCACGGGCGATCAGCCCGGTGTCGACCTCGCCGCGCCTGAAGCCCTCATGCCGGGACAGGGCGATCAGGAAGTCCAGGTTGGTGACCGACCCCGCGACCTCGGTATCGACCAGCGCCTGTTCCAGCGCGCGCAGCGCGATGGCGCGGGTCGCACCCCACGTGACCACCTTTGCGATCATCGGGTCGTACCACGGGCTGATCGTATCGCCCGGACGTACACCCGTCTCGATCCGGGCACCGTCGGGAAAGCGCAGATGGGACAGCCGGCCGGTAGCAGGCAGAAAGCCTGCGGGCACATCTTCGGCATACAGTCGTGCCTCAAAAGCGTGGCCGGCAGTTACGATCAAACGCTGTTCACGGGGAAGCGGCTCTCCGCTGGCCACGCGCAGCTGCCATTCGACCAGGTCGATGCCGGTCACGGCCTCGGTCACGGGGTGTTCGACCTGCAGGCGGGTGTTCATCTCCATGAACCAAAACCCGTCGGGCCGCAGCCCATCCGCGCCGTCCACGATGAACTCGATCGTGCCCGCCCCGGCATAGCCGATGGCCTCGGCCGCGCGCACCGCCGCACCGCCCATCGCGGCCCGCATCTCGGGCGTCATGCCGGGGGCCGGGGCCTCCTCGATGACCTTCTGGTGGCGGCGCTGCAGACTGCAGTCGCGTTCATAAAGATGCACGGCGCGGGTGCCGTCGCCGAAGACCTGTACCTCGATATGGCGCGGCTGCAGGATGTATTTCTCGATCAGCACGGCGGGGTTGCCGAAAGCGCCCTGCGCCTCGGACCGCGCGCTTTCCAGCGCATCGGCAAAGGCCGAGGGGTCGTCCACGCGCCGCATGCCCTTGCCGCCGCCCCCCGCCACCGCCTTGATCAGCACCGGATAGCCGATCCGCGCGGCCTCGGCGGCCAGATGGTCCGGGTCCTGATCCGCGCCGTGATAGCCGGGCACGACCGGCACGCCCGCCTTCTCCATCAGCGCCTTGGCCGCGTCCTTGAGGCCCATCGCCCGGATCGCCGCCGCCGATGGCCCGATGAAGACCAGCCCCGCGGCCACCACCGCATCGACGAAGTCGGGGTTCTCGGACAGGAAGCCATAGCCCGGATGGATGGCCTGCGCACCCGTGGCCTTGGCCGCCGCGATGACCCTGTCGCCCCGCAGATAGCTTTCGGCGGGGGCCGGGCCGCCCAGATGCACGGCCTGATCGGCCATCTGCACATGGCGCGCATCACGGTCGGCGTCGGAATAGACCGCGACCGTCGCCACGCCCAAGCGGCGGCAGGTGTCGATGACGCGGCAGGCGATCTCGCCCCGGTTGGCGATCAGGATCTTGTCGAACATGTCGTGCCCCTCACATGCGGAACAGGCCGAACCGCGTCGGCTGGATGGGTGCGTTCAGGCTGGCGCGCAGCGACAGGGCCAGGATGTCGCGCGATTGGCGCGGATCGATGATCCCGTCGTCCCACAGCCTTGCGGAAGCATAGAGGGGATGGGACTGGCGCTCGAACATCTCGACTGTGGGGCGCTTGAACTCGGCCTCGTCCTCGGGCGACCACTGGCCGCCGGCACGTTCGATGCCGTCGCGGCGGACGGTGGCCAGGACGCCCGCGGCCTGTTCGCCGCCCATCACGCTGATGCGGCTGTTGGGCCAGGTCCACAGGAAGCGCGGGGAATAGGCCCGCCCTGCCATGCCGTAATTGCCCGCGCCAAAGCTGCCCCCGACCAGCATGGTGATCTTGGGCACATTGGTGGTGGCGACCGCTGTAACCATCTTGGCGCCGTGGCGGGCGATGCCCTCGTTCTCGTATTTGCGGCCGACCATGAAGCCGGTGATGTTCTGCAGGAACACCAGCGGAATGTTGCGGGTGCTGCACAGTTCGATGAAATGCGCGCCCTTCTGTGCGGCCTCTGAAAACAGCACGCCGTTGTTGGCGATGATGCCCACCGGGCAGCCGTCGACATGGGCAAAGCCCGTGACCAACGTCTCGCCGAAGCGGGCCTTGAACTCGTCAAAGCGGCTTCCGTCGACGATGCGGGCGATGACCTCGCGGATGTCATAGGGGGTGCGCAGGTCGGCCGGCACCACGCCCAGGATCTCCTCGGGGTCATAGGCGGGCGGTTCCGGCGACTGCCAGACGACGGTGTCGGGACGGCGGCGGTTCAGGTTGGCGATGGCGCGGCGGGCCTGGGCCAGCGCGTGGGCGTCGTCCTCGGCCAGGTAATCGGCCACGCCGGACAGGCGGGTGTGCACGTCACCGCCGCCCAGATCCTCGGACGTGACCACCTCGCCGGTGGCGGCCTTGACCAGCGGCGGACCGGCCAGAAAGATCGTCCCCTGGCCGCGCACGATGATCGTCACGTCGGACATGGCGGGAACATAGGCGCCGCCCGCGGTGCAGGACCCCATGACGACGGCGATCTGCGGGATGCCCTTGGCGCTCATCCGGGCCTGGTTGAAGAAGATGCGGCCGAAATGGTCGCGGTCGGGAAACACCTCGTCCTGGTTGGGCAGATTCGCGCCGCCGCTGTCGACCAGATAGACGCAGGGCAGGCCGCATTCCTCGGCGATCTCCTGGGCGCGCAGGTGCTTCTTGACCGTCATCGGGTAATAGGTGCCGCCCTTGACCGTCGCGTCATTGGCGACGACCATCACGTCCTGGCCATGCACCCGCCCGACCCCGGCGATGACCCCCGCACAGGGCGCGGCCCCGTCGTACAGGCCATGCGCGGCCAGCGCGCCGATCTCCAGGAACGGGCTGCCGGGGTCCAGAAGGTTCGCCACCCGTTCCCGCGGGGGCATCTTGCCGCGGCTGACATGGCGCTCCAGCGCCTTGGGGCCACCGCCGGCGATGGCAGCCTCCGCGGCCTCGCGGGCGGTCTCCAGCAGGGCCAGATGCGCGGTGCGGTTGGCGCGGAACCCCTCGGACGAAGGCAGCGCGGTCGAGGTCAGTTTCATCGTGTGGTCTCCTCGGCCAGGTCCAGATCGCGCAGCGCGCGACGCATGACCTTGCCGGTCACGGTCATGGGCAGGGCATCCAGAAAGGCGATCTCTCGGGGATAGGAATGGACGGCCGACCGGCTGCGGGCATGGGCCTGCAGGTCGGCCGCAAGGTCGGGCGACGGTACATGGCCAGGCCGCAGCACGACGTAAGCCTTGACGATTTCGGTACGCAGCGCGCAGGGCTTGCCGACCACGGCGACCTGCGCCACGGCAGGATGGCGCAGCAGGCAGTCCTCGACCTCGGATGGCCCGATGCGGTACCCGGCCGAGGTAATGACGTCGTCGTCGCGTCCGACGAACTGGACATGGCCGTCCCGGATGACGCCCCGGTCGCCGGTCACCAGCCAGTCGCCGCGGAACTTGGCTGCCGTGGCCTGCGGGTTCCGCCAGTATTCCAGCATCATGCTGCCGGCGCCGCGGCGGATGGCGATGTCGGCCTCGGCATCGGTGCGCCGGCCCTGCGCGTCGATCACCGCCAGTTCGAACCCGGGCACCGCGCGCCCGATGGCGCCGGGACGGGCCGGAAACATCGCGCCGCTGCCCGATGCGACCATGTTGCATTCGGTCTGACCATAGAATTCGTTGATCTGCAGGCCGAATGCCTCCCGGCCCCAGTCCAGCATGGGGGCGCCAAGCGTCTCTCCGCCCGATGCGACGCTGCGCAGGCCGGGCAGGCGCACCCCCGCGACCTTGAGCATCCTCAGCGCGGTGGGCGGCAGGAACACGTTGCGGATGCCACAGTCGCGGATCAGGCCCGCGACGGCATGCGGATCGAACTTGGCCATCGGGGTGGCGACCACTGGCACGCCAAGCGCAAGCCCCGGCATCGCCACGTCGAACAGACCGCCGATCCAGGCCCAGTCCGCGGGCGTCCAGATGACGTCGCCCGGCTGGCCCAGCAGGTCGTGGCTCATCTCGACCCCCGGCAGGTGACCGGTCAGCATGCGATGCCCGTGCAACGCGCCCTTGGGCGTGCCTGTCGTCCCCGAAGTATAGATGATCACCGCCGGGTCTTCCGGCCCGGTGTCGCGCGTGGCGAAGGGCCCGGCATCGGGCAGGCCGTCCTCGGGGACGATCACCCGCAGATGGGGGAACGGGGCCAGCATCCGGCGCCCTTGGGCGTCGGTGATGACGGTCGAGATACCCGCATCGCGCAAACGCAGGTCCAGCGCATCCGGGCCGAACAGCTTGAACAGCGGGACAGAGATCGCGGCCGATTTCCACACCGCCAGATGCGCGGCCGCCGTCCAGGACGATTGCGTGCGCAGGATGCCGATCCGGTCGCCGCGATCGGCCCCAAGCGCATGGGCCAGCGCATCGGTCATTGCCGCCAGCGTGGCGAAGGTCACCGGGTGCGGGGCGCCGTCATGGTCGATGATCGCCACCCGGTCCGGTGCATGGGCCAGGCACTGGTCGGCCATGTTCAGCCGCGCGGGGTACTGCCAGCGGAAATCCCGGCACAGCCGCGCGTGGTCCGCGTGATGCAGCAGGCGTGCCATCTCAGGGGCCTTCGCGCAGATAGCCGTCCAGCTGGTTCGCCTGACGCGCGGTCAGGGTCAGCGCGCATTGCGCGGCTGCGGGCCCCGCGCCGGTGCCGCCGCCCCATCGCGTCGCCTCGTATTCGCAGGCGGCGTCGCGGAAGGCGATCCAGGCGCGCTGCATGTCACGCAGGGCGCCCGCCTGACGCGGACCCGCGGCGTCCATGCTGTCCAGTTCCGCATCGCCTGCCTCGGCCCGCGTCATCACCTCGCCATAGGCGGTGTTCAGGCGATCGTCCCACCAGTCGCGTTCGGCGCCCAGGCAGAACCCCATGCCGACCGTGCTGGACCCGCCCTCGCCCTCCATGCAGGCATTCGCGGCCAGGCCCGCGCAGCTGTCGGGCGCCGCATCGCTGTCAAGGCAGGCCAGCACCGGCGCGGGATCAAAGGACGGCGCGTCCTGCGCCATCGCCGGGGCGGCCATCAGCGCCAACACGACCAGGATGCGCATCAGACCAGCCCCATCAGTTCGCGCCCGATCAGCATGCGGCGGATCTCGCTGGTGCCGGCCCCGATCTCCATCAGCTTGGCGTCGCGGAACAGGCGGCTGACGACGCTGTCGGACAGGAACCCGGCCCCGCCAAGCGCCTGCACGGCCTGATGCGCCTGCACCATCGCCTGTTCGCTGGCATACAGAACCGCACCCGCCGCGTCCTGCCGCGTGACCTTGCCCGCGTCGCAGGCCCGCGCGACCTCGTAGACATAGGCGCGGGCGGTGTTCAGCGCGACATACATGTCGGCAATCTTGCCCTGCATCAGCTGGAACGACCCCACCGGCTGGCCGAACTGCTTGCGTTCCGCCACATAGGGCAGGACCTGATCCAGGCAGGCCGCCATGATACCGGTGCCGATGCCGGCCAGAACCACCCTCTCGTAGTCCAGGCCCGACATCAGCACCCGAACGCCCCGGCCCTCCTCGCCCAGGACGTTCTCGAACGGGATCTCGACATTGTCGAAGATCAACTCGCCCGTGTTCGATCCGCGCATCCCCAGCTTGTCGAAATGCGGGCTGGTGGTGAAACCGGCCATGTCGCGTTCGACGATGAATGCCGTGATGCCCTTCGACCCGGCCTCGGGGTCGGTCTTGGCATAGACCACCAGCGTCTGCGCGTCGGGCGCGTTGGTGATCCAGTACTTGCTGCCGTTCAGCACATAGCGGTCGTTCTTCTTCTCGGCGCGCAGGCGCATTGCGACGACGTCGCTGCCTGCGCTTTCCTCGGACATGGCCAGGGCACCAACGGCCTTGCCACTGCACAGGTCGGGCAGGTATTTCGCACGCTGCGCATCGGTGCCGTTCAGCTTGATCTGGTTCACGCACAGGTTCGAATGCGCGCCATAGGACAGGCTGATCGACGCGCTGGCCCGCGCGATCTCCTCGACCGCGATCACATGCGCCAGATAGCCCATGCCCGACCCGCCGTACTGTTCATCCACCGTGATGCCCAGCAGGCCCAGATCGCCCATCTCGGTCCACAGCTGGTTGGGAAAGGCGTTGGTGCGGTCGGTTTCGGCCGCCAGGGGCGCGACGCGATCGGTGGCCCATCCGTGGACCATCTCGCGCAGCGCGTTCACATCCTCGCCCAGATCGAATTCCATGCCCCGCGTGAACATCGCGATCCCCCCTCCCCGGTTATTGAACGCTTGTTCATTTCCATAGCGCAGGCCGCGCCCGCCCGTCAAGCAGGCTGCGCCGGTTGGGCCGATGCGTCAAGCGCGGGGCTTGTCCCTGCCCGCCCGACGCGCCAAAGGAGGGCGATGCGACTGATGATTCTGCGCCATGCCCCCAGTCTTGCCGACGGCCTGCTGGCCGGCCGGCGCGACGTGCCTGCCGATTGCGGCGATGCTGCCGCATTCGCGCGCCAGGCGGCCCGCCTGCGTCCCGCCCAGGTCATCGCCAGCCCGGCGCTGCGCTGTCGTCAGACGGCCACCGCCCTGGGGCTTGTGCCCGACAGGCTGGAGCCCGCGCTGTGGGAACAGGACCTGGGCGCGTGGGAGGGGATGGACCCCTTGCACCTGCCCGACCTTGGTTGCCTGCCCCTCGATGCCCTGGCCCGCCACCGCCCCGACGGCGGTGAAAGCTTCGATGACATGGCCGCGCGGGTGATCCCGGTCCTGCAGGCACTGCAGCGGGACACGGTGATCGTGGCGCATGCGGGCACTGTGCGCGCGGCACTGTCCATGGTGGTCGGGCCCGCCGCCCTGTCCTTCGCGGTGGCGCCCCTGTCGCTGACCGTGCTGCAGCGCGCCGGTGCCGATTGGGCGGTGCAGACCGTCAACCTCTGCGCAGGAGACTAGGATGACCGTGATCGCCCTGCTGGCGCTGGTGCTGGATGTGCTGATCGGTTGGCCCGATGCGGTCTATCGCCGGGTCGGGCATCCGGTGACCTGGGCCGGGCGTCTGATTGCGGCGCTGGATCGCACGCTGAACAAGGGCCGTGCGCGGCGCGCCAAGGGTGCGCTGACCGTGGTCGTCGTCCTGTTGGCGGCCATGATGCCCGCGGTTCTGATCCAGGCATGGCTGGGCCCGTGGGTCGCGGCCGTGCTGGCGTGGCCGCTGGTCGCGGCGCGGTCGCTGGATCAGCACCTGCGCGCGGTGGCCGTTCCCCTGGCGGCAGGCGACCTGGCCGCCGCTCGCGGTGCGACCGCGATGATCGTGGGGCGCGACGTCACCCAAGCCGATACGCCCGCCCTGTCCCGCGCCAGCCTTGAAAGCCTGGCCGAGAATTTCAGCGACGGCGTCATCGCGCCGCTGTTCTGGGCGGCGGTTGGCGGGCTGCCGGGCATCGCGGCCTACAAGGCGATCAACACGATGGATTCGATGATTGGCCACCGAACCCCCCGGCACGAGGCGTTCGGAATGATCGCCGCGCGCCTGGACGACGTGGCGAACGTGATTCCCGCGCGGCTGTCGGCGGGGCTGATCGCGATCGCGTCCGGTCCGCGCGCGGGTGCGGCGCTGCGGGTGACGCTGCGCGACGCGTCTGCCCACCGGTCGCCCAACGCCGGCTGGCCCGAGGGCGCGATGGCCGGGGCCCTAGACTGCCGGTTGTCGGGTCCGCGCGTCTATGCCGACCGGGTCGCGGACGAGCCGTGGCTGAATGCCGCCGCGCCCGACCCGGATGCGGCGGACCTGCGCCGGGGCATCGCGCTGATCCGTCGCGCCACGGTGGTCGCGGCGCTGCTGCTGGCCGCGGTGGCGCTGCTCTGACGGATCAGAACAGCATGACCTCGACGCTTTGCGTGCGCAGTTCCGCGACCGAGTTCGTGGTCAGGAACGCCACGTCCGCCGCGTCGCGCCCGACCGCGACCAAGGCCATCTGGTCCGCATGGGCCATGCCGGTCGGATCGACCAGGTGCCAGTCGCCGCCCAGATAGACCTGCACGACCGCGTGGAAATCCTGCGGCTGGACATGGGGGGCATAGACGCTGGCGATGCGCGCGGGGATCTGCTGCGCGCGGCATAGCGCGATCAGCAGATGCGCATAGTCCCGGCAGACGCCGCGCCGGTCCAGGAAGGTGTCCGCCGCCGTTGTGTCCCCGTCGCTGGTTCCGGCGACATAGTCCAGGTTGCGTTCCACCCAATCGCGCATCGCGGCGACCAGCGGGCCGCCCGTCAGCCCCTCGAACCGAGAGCCGGTGAAATGACCGAACCGTTCCGACTGGCAATAGCGCGACGGCAGAAGATAGCGCAGCGCGTCGCCGGGCATGTCCTCGACCTCGACGGCCTGCAGGCTGGCCAGATCGGGACGCGGGCGGGTCACCTGGACCTCGGCCGAATAACGGCAGGTCAGCCGATCCTGCAGGCGCATGACGATGCGTTCGCCGATGCCCTCCTCGGCCGGAACGCGGGCCAGCTTCAGGGGCTGGCCCAGGTCGATGTTGGTGCGGTTCAGGATCTGTTCGTGAACGCCCGCCGCCTCGATCAGCAGCAGCGCGGGCCCGGGCGATTCCAGCGCATAGTCAAGCGTCACGTCGATCTTCATCCGCATCGGCGGCTCCTGTCAGGTTGGGGTGGGTCGGGAAAGGGGCAGAGCCGTGCCCGCTTGCGGGGCCATTGTCAATCTTCAAGCGGCGGCTTGGTTCCGCGGGCGTCAGGATGACGCAGCCGCATCCAGCATCACGGTGACGCGGAACCGGGCACCGCCCCGGTCAGAGGCACCGTGATCCAGCCCACCGCCCATCTGGCGGGCATAGATCAGGCAGATCTGCATGCCCAGCCCGCGCGCCGCATCCGGGTCGAACCCAGCAGGCAGGCCCGGCCCGTCATCCGACAGCGTGACGCTCAACGCGCCCGCGTTCTGCGCCAGGTCCAGCCACAGCCCCGGCCGCCGGCCCGGATGCGCGTGCTTGACGGCATTGCCGATCAGTTCGGCCAGGATCTGGCCGATCGCCGCCGCCTGCCCCGCCGTCACCCGCAGATCGCCCGCCAGCGCGTCGTCCACGGTGATCGCCGCCTCCAGCGCCTGCGCCAGGTCGGTCGCCAGCGCCTCGACATAGTCGCGCAGGCTGACATCGCGGCTGCCCGGGTCCAGGTGCAACTGGTCGTGCACCCGCGCCAAGGTCGAGATGCGGTTCGCCGCATCGGACAGTTGCGCGCCCGCCGGGCCGCCGGCCTGCTGGCGCGCCTGCATCCGCAGAAGGGCGATGACCGCGGCAAAGCTGTTCTTCACCCGGTGGTCGATCTCTCCCATCAGGATGTGCTGACGGGCGATGGCCTCGTCCTTGCGGGCGACCTCCTGCTGCAGCTGCTGTCGGATTGTCACGCTGTCGGTCACGTCGCGCGACGACGCCAGGATGCGCACCACGCGGCCCGCCGCGTCCCGGACCCCCGACACGGTGACGTGCCACCAGCGCGGCGTGCCGCGCGCGGTCGGGCAGAAGGCCTCGAACCGGGTCACGGCGCCGGTCAGCGCCGCCTGCATCGCGTCGTTCAGCATTCGGTCCGCCTCGGGCGGCCACATCGACGGCCAGGGCCGCTGATCGACGCTGGCGAAATCGTCTATCTCCATCGCGCACAACCCGTTGCCGTTCATGAAGATCAGCCGCCCCTCGGGGTCCAGCAGCTTGATGCAATCCGGCGAGGCATCCAGAACCGACAGCGCGAATCCCGCTTCGGACCCAGCCAGCAGGTCGATCGCGCGCAAATTCGGATCGGTTGGAACCATGGATAAACCCGACAGTAACGCGGGCCTGTCCCGGCCCGCCGCTTGACGTCCCGCTTGGCCCTCCGGCCCGGTCACGTCAAGGACCAATCCGGACGGTACAGAAAGGTTAGCCAAGGCCCGCCGCGCCGCGCAAGGGACATCTGCGGGCCAGATCGCGCGCCTGATGCGACACGCCCCGCGCCAGCGGCAGCAGGTCGGCCTGCAGCGCGTGATAGATGTCGGGCTTGCCCCGGAACTGCGTCGCGGCCGGGCGGTCGTCATCGCCCAGTTCGGGGAACCACCCGCCGCGGGCATGGTCGATCAGATGCCCGTCCGCGAAGGCCCACAGGCGGCGGTACCAGTCGCCGTCGCCGGGTCGGGGGTCCAGCTTGATCAGGGCCGCCAGCGCGCCGATCGCCTCGGTCACCGGCCACCAATAGCGCGCCGGATTGTCCACGCGACCGTCGCGCAGCGTATAGGCCAGCCCGCCCCGGTCGGCCCAGGCATCCGCCAGCGCCGTATCGACCAGCGCACGCGCCTGCGCGACCGCGCCTGTGTCGGGGCGCCCGGCCAGATCCCACCAGTGCAGCAGCAGGCGCGCCATCTCGAAGCTGTGGCCCGGCGTGGTGCCGGCAGGGCGGAACATCGGGTTACCGGCATAGGCATGGTCGGGCCGCCAGCGGTCGTCGTAATGTTCCGGGATGCGCCAGCCATGCACCGCCGCCTGCCCCGCGATGAAGAAATTTAGGAATTGCCCGGCACGGTCCAGATGGACGGGCGCGCCGGTCGCCTCGAATGCGGCTAGCAGCGCCTCGACCCCGTGCATGTTGGCGTTCATGCCGCGATAGGTCGAGAACGCCTGCCAGTCGCGCGTGAACTCGTCGCGGAACAGTCCCGCGTCGTCGTCCCAATAGTGGCGGTCCAGTACCTGCGTGATGTCGGCCAGCAGGCGATCCGCATCGGGGTGCCCGATCATCTTGGCGCTGGACGCGGCCAGCAGCACGAAGACATGGCCATAGGCCAGCTTGGGCCCCTCGACCGGCGCGGTGCCGTCCACGGCCCACAGATAGCCGCCGTGATCGGTGTCGCGATGCGCGCGCCACAGCCAGTCCATGCCCTGATCCACGATCCCCGCGCGATCCGGCCGCCCGGCCATCTGCGCCAGCGCATAGGAATGGACCAGCCGCGTGGTCGTGTGCAACTCCTGCACCGTCCCCGGCAGAGGCGTGCCGTCCAGGTCCAGCACGTGAAAGCCGCCCTCGGGCCGGATGCTGGCATCGAAGAAGTCCAGCGCCCGGTGCGCGTCGCGCGCCAGAAAGGCGCGGTGATCGGTGTCGTCAAGCACGCTCATGGCCATCCTCTCAGCGTTTGCGCAGCGCGTCGGCCAGGGCCGAACCGAATGCGCCCGCCCCCTTGGGCGCGGCCTGCGCCGCACGGGGCGCGGGCTTCGCGGTCTCGCGCGCCGGGCGGTCGGTGGGGGCGTTGTCCTTGCGCATGGTCAGGCCGATGCGCTTGCGGGCCACGTCCACCTCGGTCACGCGGACGCGGACCACGTCGCCGGCCTTGACCACTTCGTGGGGGTCCTTCACGAAGCGGTCGGCCAGTTGGCTGACATGGACCAGCCCGTCCTGATGCACCCCGATATCGACGAAGGCGCCAAAGGCGGCGACATTCGTCACCGTCCCCTCCAGCGACATGCCGGGGCGCAGGTCGCCGATCGCCTCGACACCGTCGGCAAAGGTCGCGGTGACGAAACCGGGGCGCGGGTCGCGGCCGGGCTTTTCCAGCTCCGACAGGATGTCGCGCACGGTGGGCAGGCCGAAATCCTCGGTGACGAAATCCTGCGCCCGCACCGACTTCAGCGTCGTGCTGTCGCCCATCAGCGACCTCAGATCACGCCCGCAGGCAGCCACGATCTTGCGCGCGACGCCGTAAGCTTCGGGATGGACGGCCGATGCGTCCAGCGGTTCGGACCCTTGGACGCGCAGGAACCCTGCGCATTGCTGGAACGCCTTGGGGCCCAGACCCGCGACCTTCTTCAGCGCGGCGCGGGACGGGAAGGCGCCGGTGGCATCCCGATGCGCGACGATGGCCTGCGCCAGCGACGGCCCCAGCCCCGCGACATGGGTGAGCAGCGCCGCAGAGGCCGTGTTCAGATCGACGCCTACCGCGTTCACGGCATCCTCGACCACGGCCTCCAGCGATTTTGCCAGCTGCCGTTGGTCCACGTCATGCTGGTATTGCCCCACACCGATGGACTGCGGCGGCACCTTGACCAGTTCGGCCAGCGGGTCCTGCAACCGGCGCGCGATGCTGACCGCGCCGCGCAGGGAGACGTCCAGGCCGGGAAACTCCTTCGCGGCCAGTTCGGACGCGGAATAGACCGAGGCCCCGGCCTCGGACACGATGACCTTGGTGGGCGCCTTGACGCCCTTGGGCAGGCGCTTCAGCACATCGGCGACCAGACGCTCGCTCTCGCGGCTGGCGGTGCCGTTGCCGATGGCGATCAGGTCGACGCCATGCCTGGCGATCAGCGCCGCCAGAGTGGCCTCGGCCCCGCGCAGGTCGTTCTTGGGCTGGAACGGATAGATGGTCGCGGTGTCCAACAGCTTGCCGGTGCCGTCCACGACCGCGATCTTGCAGCCAGTGCGGATGCCGGGGTCCAGCCCCAAGGTCGCGCGCGGCCCGGCGGGTGCCGCCAGCAGCAGGTCGCGCAGGTTGCGGGCAAAGACCTGGATCGCCTCGGCATGGGCGCGGGCGCGCAATTCGGTCAGCAGGTCGATATACATCGTGTTCGACAGCCGTACCCGCCACGCCCAGCCCGCGACGCCGCGCAGCCAGTCGGCGCCCGGCCCCTGCCCGACTGCGCCCAGACCCCGCGCCACGATCCCCTCGGCCCGCGCCGTGCCGGTGTCCGGTTCGGGGGCGATGTCGATGGTCACGACCTCCTCCTTGGCGGCGCGCAGGATGGCCAGCGCGCGGTGGCCCGGAATGCCCGACCAGGTTTCCGAATGCGAGAAATAGTCGCTGAACTTGGCGCCCGCCTCCTCCTTGCCGGCCACCACGCGGGCGGCGATCACCGCATTGCCGCGCATGAATTCGCGCAACGGGCCCAGAACCTCGGCATTTTCCGACAGTTCCTCGACCAGGATGTCGCGGGCGCCGTCCAGCGCGGCCTTGGGCGTCTCGACCGCGCCCGTCACATAGGTGGGCGCAAGGGTCGCCGGATCGCGTGACGGATCGGCCTGGATCGCGCGCAGCAGCGGCTCCAGACCGTTCTCGCGCGCGATCATCGCCTTGGTCCGGCGCTTGGGCTTGAAGGGCAGATAGATGTCCTCCAGCGCGGCCTTGGTCTCGGCTGCACCGATGGCACGGGACAGATCGTCGGTCAGCTTGCCCTGGTCGCGGATCGATCCCAGGATCGCCGCACGCCGCGCCTCCATCTCTCGCAGATAGGACAGGCGGTCGGCCAGGGTCCGCAGCTGCGTGTCGTCCAGGCCCCCCGTCACCTCCTTGCGGTAACGTGCGACAAAGGGAACCGTCGCGCCCCCGTCCAGCAGGTCGGAGGCGGCCGTGACCTGCGCGGGGCTGGCGCCGATCTCGGTCGCGATCTGGCGGGCGATGCGGGTGGCGGTCTGGGCAGAGATGTCCATGCGTGGGGGGCCTTGTCGTCCGTGGGTCTTGCGCCCCGGTCTAGCCGCTTGCAGCGGTCTCGCCAAGCGGGGCGTCCTGGGCCAGTTCGGGCATGCGCAGGACCTCTCCGGCGACGGTCTTGCCGACGACACTGTCGCGCACCGCCTTGCGCAGCGCGGCGGACCGTTTCAGCAGGCGGCGGAACCCCACCTCGTCCAGCACCAACAGCGTGCTGGGGGTGATCGCGCGGACCTCCGCCTTGCGGATGCGGCGGGTCAGCACGCCCATCTGGCCGAACATCTCTCCGCGGCCAAGGCGCGCGGTCTGGCCCGCGACCTCCTGTTCGACCGCGCCCGAAGCCACGAAGAAGACCGACCGCGCGGGCGTGTCCTTGCGGGTGATCACATGGCCCGCATTGACGTAACGCGTGCGGATCTCTCGGCTCAGGCGCTTCAGTTCCGCGTCGTCCAGATCGGCGAACAGCGGGAATTGCCGCACGACCTGGTTCTTGCGCAGGGCCAGGTCCAGCTTGGGGCGGCCTTCGGACTGCTGGCGCCGCTGGCGGACATCGTCCATCAGCTGGATGTGCACCTCGGCGCCGATCAGGCCGTCGTCGCGCAGGGCGTTGTACTCGCGCTCCTCCAGCCGCAGGGCGGTGCGGCGGATGAAGCGGCGCTCCAGCTCCTCGGCATAGCCGGGAAACTGCAGGCGCAGACCCTCCAGGGCGGTCTCCACCGCCTCGATCCGCCGCTGCAGCAATTCGTGCAGCAGTTCGGCCACGCGCCGGCCGTGAATCCGCCGGATGCGGCGATCGATGAACCCGTGAAGATCCCGCAGGATCAGACGCTTGCCCAGCAACATCTCGAACCGGTCCGCGGTCATGCGGGCCAGCGGGCCGGCCACGCCGATGCGGTTGCGCAGGAAGGCCGCGAACCGGAACGCCGGGCCATAGCGCAGATTGCGCCGTGCCGCGCGCTGATAGCCTGTGCGCCCGCCCGAGCGCGCGCCCTCGATCACCCGGTCGGCGTCGAACAGCGCCTGCTCCGACAGTCGCGCCGAGATCGCCCGCTCGCGGAACCGCTGGACGATCATCTCGCGCTCGTGCGCGGCCAAGGCGATCAGGCCCAGGGTGATGCGGTCGCGGTCCAGGATCTCGGCATTGTCCTCGGCCTCGGCGGCCTCGACGGCATTGTCCAGCCGGGCGGCAAAGCGCTTGGCCTCGGAGCGCACCGTCTCTCGGGTCAGGTCATAGTTCTCGGTGACCGAGGCGACGCCCTCGCGCACCGACTGCAGCGCCACGGCGACGACCTGGTTCGACAGCGCCCGGTCCAGCGGCGACAGCTTGTCCAGCCCCAGAAGGGCGATGACACCGCGCAGCGTGGTGCCTTGCACGATCAGCGTGAACAGGGTGAAGCCGGTGGCCAGGATGCCGACGATGCGCTTCGTCTCGACCGGCACGCGCAGGTTCTCGGTCACCGCCAGGGCCAGCGCCAGGGTCACCGCGCCGCGCAGCCCGCCCCACATGATCGCCACGCGATAGGGGCGCTGGATCTTGGGCGACAGGCGCAGCGTGGTCAGCATCGGCAGCAGTACGAACAGGATCAGCGCCCGTGCGACGAAGGCCGCGATCACCACCACGCCGACTAGGAACAGATCGTTCAGCCGCACCTCGCCCAGCAGGCGCGGGATCAGCAGCGCCGCCAGGATGAAGATCAGCGCCCCGGCCCAATGCGCCAGCAGGCCCCAGACCTCCTTGAGGTTGACCCAGAATGCAGGCGCCAGGCGGCCCGGACCCATCAGGTTCAGCGTCAGGCCGGACACCACGACCGCGATCACGCCCGACGCGCCCAGCAGCTGTTCCGCGCCGATATAGGCCAGGTAAGGGACCGCGACCGAAACGGATATCTGCGCCGTCTCGAACCGCCCGAACAGGCTCATCAACGCCAGCGCGATCCGCGCGACCAGCCACCCGGCCAGCACGCCGCCGACGATCAGGCCGGGGAACTGGCCCAGGGCCTCGCCCAGCTGCGGGTTCGGGACGCCCAGCATGACATAGGTCAGGAACAGGCCGAACAGCGCGATGGCGGCGGCGTCGTTCAACAGCGACTCGCCCTCGACGATGCGGGACAGGCGCTTGGGCGCGGACAGGCTGCGGAAGATGCTGACGACCGCCGAGGGGTCGGTGGTCGACACGATCGCCCCGATCAGCAGGCCCACCATCAGCGGCAGCCCCCCGATCCAGTGCAGCGCGAAACCGATGGTCAGGGTCGCCGCCACCACGGCCACCACGGCCAGCGTCAGGATCGGCACCCAGTCATCCATCATCCGCCGGATGTTCATCTCCAGCGTCGCCTGAAAGATCAGCGTCGGCAGGAAGACGTACATGAACACGCTGGACCGGATCGGCAGCGACAGAATGCCGACCGCCACCGGATTCAGCGTCTCTGTCACGTTGGTGCGTAGCAGGAACAGGGCGCCGCCGCCGATCAGGATACCCACCGCCGCGAGCATCACGCTGAACGGCAGGCGCAGGCGTGCGGCCAGGGGTTCCGCCGCTGCGATCAGCAGGAACAGCACCGCGGTAAAGGCAGTCAGCAACATGATATCCATGGCTTTCTGGATAGTCGGGGTCTGAGCGACATGGAAGGCCAAGCCCGCCTGCCGCGCACGTTTTTCGGCAACGGTGACGGCGATGTGACGACGCGGCAGGCGGTCTTGAAATCGGGTAGCGTCACGCACAGCTGAAGGCCCGTGGGGCGCAGGGCGCCCCGCACTGACATTCCGGGCCGGATGGCCCCACAAGCAAGATCAAGAAAGGAGGACCCGCATGTCCTCGATGTTTGAACCCGTGACCCTGGGGGCGGTGACGCTGCGCAACCGGATCGTGATGGCCCCGCTGACCCGGTCGCGGGCGGGCGATGCCCGCGTGCCCAACGACCTGATGGTCGAATACTATCGCCAGCGCGCCGGCGCCGGCCTGATCCTGTCCGAAGCGACCAGCATCATGCCGATGGGCGTGGGATACGAGGCGACGCCCGGCATCTGGAACGACGACCAGATCGCCGGCTGGTCGAAGGTGACCCAGGCCGTGCACGAACGCGACGGCCTGATCTACCTGCAGCTGTGGCATGTGGGCCGCATTTCCGACCCGCAGCTGCTGGGCGGGCAGCTGCCAGTGGCGCCGTCGTCGATCCAGCCGGGCGGGCATGTCAGCCTGCTGCGTCCCAAGCGTGCCTATGTCACGCCCCGCGCCCTGACCACCGAGGAGATCCCCGGCATCGTCGAGGCCTATCGCCAGGCGGCCGAGAACGCGCGCCACGCGGGCTTTGACGGGGTCGAGATCCACGCCGCGAACGGCTATCTGATCGACCAGTTCCTGCAGGACCGCAGCAACACCCGCACCGACCAGTATGGCGGCGACATCCAGAACCGCGTCCGCTTCCTGAACGAGATCACCGATGCGGTGGTCGGCGTCTGGGGCGGCGACCGGGTCGGTGTCCACCTGGCGCCCCGCGGCGACAGCCATGACATGGGCGACAGCGATGCCCGCGCTCTGTTCACACAGGTCGCCCGCGACATGCGCGCGCGCGGCGTGGCCTTCCTGTGCCTGCGCGAACGCGTGGCCGAGGACAGCCTGCTGGACGCCATCCGCGACGCCTTCGGCGGCCCGGTCATCGCGAACGAGGGCCTGACCCGCGAAAGCGCCGAGGCCCTGCTGGCCGAGGGTCGCGCCGATGCCGTGGCGTTCGGGCGCGATTTCATCGCGACGCCGGACCTGCCCGAACGGTTCCGCCGCGGCCTGCCGCTGAACGACCAGGACCCTGCGACCTTCTATGCAGGCGGCGCTGAGGGATACACCGACTATCCCACCGCCACCGACATCGCCGCGGAATGATCCGGCGTCACGCATGACAAAGGGGGCGGTCCATCGGACCGCCCCCTTTCTGCAACGCTGACGACGATCAGCTGTCGTCGCGGCTGGACCGCATGGCCGCGTCACCGGCCGACGGCAGCAGCGTGACGGACACGACATCGTCGGCCATCAGGTTGCGCTGGCCCAGTTCGCGGGCGGTGAACAGATCACCGGCGCGACGTTCGACCTTGACCTGCGCCATGGGCGCGGGCGCGAAATCGGGGCGTTCGCTCATGCCCGCCAGGCCGGCAGCGGCCGGCAGTGCGGACAGCGCCATCAGGGCGGCGGTGGTGGCGGCGGCGGCAACAAGACGTTTCATCATGTTTCTCCTGGGTGTCATGTGGGTGGACCGTGTCGATCCATGCTTACAGACACGCCGGAAACCGACTTTCGTGACACCCACTCACCAAACCGTGTCGTTCCGTGTGGACGTCGTGATCGCATGAGAAAGGGGCGGCCCCGCAGGACCGCCCCCCGATCTGATCCGCGGACGGGATCAGCAGCTGTAATACATCGCGTATTCGATGGGATGGGGGGTATGCTCGTAGGCATAGACCTCTTCCCATTTCAGCGCGATGTAGCCTTCCAGCTGGTCGCGGGTGAACACGTCGCCCTGCAGCAGGAAGTCCATGTCCTTCTCCAGCTCCTCCAGCGCCTCGCGCAGGGACCCGCAGACGGTCGGGATCTCGGCCAGCTCCTCGGGCGGCAGGTCGTAGAGATCCTTGTCCGAGGCCGGGCCCGGATCGATCTTGTTCTTGATGCCGTCCAGGCCCGCCATCAGCAGCGCCGCAAAGCACAGATAGGGGTTGGCCGAGGGGTCGGGGAACCGCGCTTCGACGCGCTTGGCCTTGGGGCTCTCCGTCCACGGGATGCGGACGCAGCCCGAGCGGTTGCGGGCCGAGAACGCGCGCAGCACGGGGGCCTCGAAGCCCGGGATCAGACGCTTGTAGCTGTTGGTCGAGGGGTTGGTCAGCGCGTTCAGCGCCTTGGCATGCTTCAGGATGCCGCCGATGAAATACAGCGCCTCCTGCGACAGGTCGGCATATTTGTCGCCCGAGAACAGCGGCTTTCCGTCCTTCCAGATCGACATGTTGACGTGCATCCCCGACCCGTTGTCGCCCTTCATGGGCTTGGGCATGAAGGTGACCGACTTGCCATAGGCATGGGCCACGTTGTGGATGACGTACTTGTACTTCTGGATGTTGTCGGCCTGCTCGACCAGACCACCGAAGATCAGGCCCAGCTCGTGCTGGCAGGTCGCGACCTCGTGGTGGTGCTTGTCGACGCGCATGCCCATGCGCTTCATGGTGGACAGCATCTCGCCGCGGATGTCCTGGGCGGTGTCGACGGGGTTGACCGGGAAATAGCCGCCCTTGTGGGCCGCGCGGTGACCGGTGTTGCCCATCTCGTATTCGGTGTCGGTGTTCCAGGCGGCGTCGGCCGCGTCGATCTGGAACGACACCTTCTGCGGCGTCACCGAATAGCGCACGTCGTCGAAGATGAAGAATTCGGCCTCGGGTCCGAAATAGGCCGCATCACCGATGCCCGACGCCTTCAGATAGGCCTCGGCCTTGGCGGCGGTGCCGCGCGGGTCGCGCGAATAGGGCTCGTTCGTGTCGGGCTCGACCACGTTGCAATGCACGCACAGCGTCTTTTCGGCATAGAACGGATCGATATAGACCGAGGCGGGGTCCAGGATCAGCTTCATGTCCGACTGGTCGATCGACTTCCAGCCCGCGATCGAGCTGCCGTCGAACATGAAGCCTTCCTCGAAGAAGTCCTCGTCGACCAGGTCGCGGTCCAGCGTCACGTGCTGCAGCTTGCCTTTGGGGTCGGTGAAGCGAACGTCGACATAGGCGACATCCTCGTCCTCGATCAGCTTCAAGACATCCTTGATTTGCATCTCTTCCCTTTCTTCGTAGATGCGGCCCGGCGGCCTGGGCCTGCCGGGCGCGAAGGCCTGTGTAACTTCGGTCGATCAGACGGCGTCGTCGCCCGTCTCTCCGGTCCGGATGCGGATCGCCTGTTCGACGGGCAAGACGAAGATCTTGCCGTCGCCGATCTTCTCGGTGCG
Source organism: Paracoccus sp. S4493 (assembly GCF_000967735.1). NCBI lineage: Bacteria > Pseudomonadati > Pseudomonadota > Alphaproteobacteria > Rhodobacterales > Paracoccaceae > Paracoccus > Paracoccus sp. S4493. The sequence continues at coordinate 1,242 of NZ_JXYF01000078.1, read as the reverse complement.
CGCGGCGGCGACGATCGCCTCGATGGCGGCATCGACCTGATCGTCGGGCAGCACCATTTCGATCTTCACCTTGGGCAGGAAGTCGACGACATATTCAGCGCCGCGATACAGTTCGGTATGGCCCTTCTGACGACCGAAACCCTTGACCTCGGTCACGGAAAGACCCTGCACGCCGACTTCCTGCAGCGCCTCTTTGACATCGTCCAGCTTGAACGGCTTGATGATCGCCTCGATCTTCTTCATCGCAATAGACCCTTCCTCGCGGCTTGCCTGAAGACTGATTGGCGCGTTTGGTGAACCGCGTAAATGCAGCAGCATGATCTTGGAAGCCCCCAAGCCGTTTGTCCGGCTCGTATGCCTAATATTTCACCATTCAGCCCAAGGATTAATCATCGACCATGATCGAAGGCAGTGAAATCGTCACCGTCGCTCAAATGCGCGCCATCGAATCCGCGGCGATAGGCAGCGGCGTGACGTCCGGGCTGAACCTGATGACCCGCGCGGGACGCGCCGTCGCGGGCCAGATCCGCCTGCGCTGGCCCAAGCCCGGACGCGCCACGGTCCTGTGCGGACCCGGCGCGAACGGCGGCGACGGCTATGTCGTGGCACAGGCGCTGTCACAGGCAGGCTGGTCGGTGCGCGTCTTGGGCATGCCCCTGCGTGTGGGCAGCGACGCGGCCGCGGCGCGGGCCCGCTGGCCGGGGCCCGTCCTTCCGCTGGAGGCGGCGCAGCTGGATCGGCCCGACCTTTATGTCGACGCGATGCTGGGCACCGGCCTGACGCGCCCGCCGGACGGGCAGATCGCGGCGATCCTGCGCAGGCTTGCGGATGCGGGCCGCCCCATCGTCGCCGTCGATGCGCCAAGCGGGCTGTGTCTGGACAGCGGCGTCATGCTGGGCATGGGCCGGGGTGCCCTGCCCGCAGCGGCACCCCGAGCCACCTTGACCGTGGCGTTTGACAGCCCCAAGCCGGGGCACCTGCTGGAACATGGATCCACGGTCTGCGGCACGTTGGCCATCGCCGATATCGGGCTGGGCGCGTTTCGTGCGGGCGGCTTGGCACGGTTGACCGCAGTGTGGCCGCGGTTCGATATCGCGGACCTCCGGCGCAGGGCCGACGATGGGCGGGGCGCATGGCTGCGCAAGCAGGGGTCGGGTGGCCACAAATACGACCACGGCGCTGTACTGGTGGTGGCCGGCGGTCCCGGCGCGGGGGGTGCGGCCCGTCTGGCGGCGCGGGCGG
>NZ_JXYF01000077.1:0-2171 GCF_000967735.1 Paracoccus sp. S4493 | reverse complement strand
GCGCGACAGCAGGCCCGCCAAGCGGCCCCAACCGTCCTGCGCGGCCTGAACCGACGGCCAGCCGCCGACCAGCTGGTCCACCGGGGCCAGCGCGCGGCCCATCACGATGGAGCTGGCGATCATCGCGCCGGGCGTCAGTTCCTGGCGCAGCACCAGCCAAGCCCCCGCTGCCAGCATCGCGCTTTGCAGAAACAGCCGGAAGGTCCGCGAAAAGACGCTGAACCCCGCCGACAGGTCCCCGGCGCGGACCGCATTGTCCTGTGATTCAGACCGGGCCAGGCGCCAGCGGGCGAAGGTGGCGCCGCGCATGCCCAGGGCGCCGATCACCTCGCCCTCGTCGCGATAGAGGTCCGCCATGCGCTGCGCCTGCGCGCCGGCCTGGGCCGAACCCTGCAGCGGCGCGCGGGTCAGGACGCGGTTCAGGATCGTGGTGCCGACCAGGATCCCGCCGCCGACGGTCGCGACGATGCCCAGGACCGGGTGGAACATGAAGACCGCCGCCAGGAACAGCGGTGCCCAAGGCAGGTCGAAGAAAGCCAGCATGACTGGCGAGCCGATCAGCCGCTGAACGGAATCCAGGTCGCGCATCCCGCCCGCCGTGGCGGCCGATTCGTCGCCGCGCAATGCGCCCTCGCGCAGGGCGGCATCGAAGACGCGACCCTCCATCCGGTCCTGGAACCGGGCGGCGATCCGCTGCATCACGCGGTTGCGGATGATGTCGATGGCACCCATCAGCGCGAAGAGGAAGATCACCAGCACGAACAGCGCGGTCAGCGTCTCGACGCTGCGCGAGGCCAGCACACGGTCATAGACCTGCAGCATGAACAGCGGCCCGGTCAGCATCAGCAGGTTCACGACCGCCGAGAAGACCCCCACCGACAGGAACAGCGGCCACCCCGTGGCGCGCGCCTGGCGCAGTTCCCGGGCCCCGTCCGTCAGGTTCGCAGCCTTGGCCATACGTCTTGCCCCGAAAATGCCGCGCCGATGGCGGGGCTTGCCTCGTTACCGCGGCGACCATATCACCACGCAGGGCCTACGCCGGCCTGCCGCGACCCTCGCATCGAAAGGTTAAGGATTCGTTTTTTCAGAAAATTTTTTATTCCATAGACAGTCTACAGCCCCACTAAATTCTCTTTCTTGAAAATTAATACTATTATATATTCGCAGCTTTTTTGGTGTCGCTGCCTTTTGCATTGTTCCGATAATGTCGCTTAAATTGGAATTATTATGTGCATGAGCACATTTTGTGGAAATTTTTTTTGAAATTTTTTCTTGAAAAGTATCGGGTAAATGACCCATGGGGAGAATTTTAATTATTTAGGAATTGATCCTGCATAAAAAACCCTTTGTTAAAGGAAATGAACAGAGGGTTAAAATGGCGCAGATCAGACATAGCCACTTTGGTGGAAACGTAGTTCTCACTCGCGATAGTCTCACTGATGGCGACGCCTACCATGAAACGCTTGAGGAAATCGATTTTTCAAATATTCGATTTCCAGGTGGGGGCGTCACGGAGGCTCAAACATGGGAAAATGGTGGCCTTCACCGTATGTTTGGGAAACCAATGGATCCGAAGGACGAGAAATATACGTTAACTATTCGAGAAATGCTTGATTTCGCTGAAAAAACCGGAAAATCGGTATCGATTGTAACGCCGACATTTCAATTTTACGATAAAGTTGAAGGGCACTTCGATACACGAGGATTCAATGCATATCTTGTAGAGCTATCTAAGGCAATTTCAGAATACCCGAGCGTTAAGATAACTAATTTCGAAATCGGTAATGAATATTGGGGTAGTAAAGAATGGGGATCTTTACAGCCTGACGAGTATGGAAGAATAGCAAACGCAGAGATTTCCGCAATAAATGGAATGATAAATGAGGTATGGGGGGACCGTCCTGCAGATGATCGCCCAGGAATAGGAATACAAGCTGGCGTTCAATGGAAGGCGGAGCAAAATGCCGACGGAACCTGGACCGCAGTAGGTCCCCGCCATTCACAAGAAATTATCAGCGAGATAACGACTGAAAACCGCGCATTAGTAAGTGCAATATTTCAGCACAGTTATCCAGACGCTAACGATCTAACTACCAAGATCAATTGGGCCATAAATCCAATGCGAGTTTTTCAGGAAGCCACCGGCTTTTCAGCCCACATTCCCCAAGTAA
>NZ_JXYF01000076.1:0-1671 GCF_000967735.1 Paracoccus sp. S4493 | reverse complement strand
CCCACATTCCCCAAGTAAATCGCTGATTTTGCTGTCAGGGTCTCAATATTTCCGATATAAATCATGGTATTGATGGCCGTGAGGGGCGCGTTTGATGGATCACCCAGAGGGTGCGGGTTCGAAGCGGGCAGATCGGGTCGAGTTCGACCGCCGGGTGCATGTGGAGTTCCGAGGTGCGCAGCTCAGTTCCGACGGCGGCCTGCTGGTGATGCGCGAGCTGGATGACGCGCTCGGGCTGTCCGATCTGGCGGCAAAAGCATTGCGCGACACCCGGCGCGGCAAGAACACGGTCCACCGGCTTGACGGGTTGTTCCGGCAATCGGTGTTCGGGCGACTGGCCGGATACGAGGATGTGAACGACGCCGACCGCCTGGCCCTCGATCCGGTGATGCGCCAGGTCGTGGGTGGAAGGGCTGTCGATGCGCAAGCGGCCTCGGCCTCGCAGATGGGACGGTTCGAGACCGAGACACTGGCACAGCCCGAGAACCGTGCCGCGCTGGCCGACCTGAATGGCCAATGGATCGACCGGTTCCATGACCGTAACGGGCTGAAGTACATCGTTCTGGACATGGACAGTTCGGTCAGCCCCACCCATGGCGATCAGGAGGGCGCGGCCTGGAACGGGCATTTCGACTGCACCTGCTATCACCCGAACTTTTTGTTCAACCAGTTCGGCATGCTGGAGCGCTGCGCCTTGCGCCATGGCAACGTCCACAGCGCCGATGGCTGGCGGGACGTTCTCGACCCCGTCATCGCCCGCTACGCGGAGCGCGACCTTTGCGGCCGGTTCTTCCGGGCTGACGCCGCCTACGCGATCCCCGCGATCTATGAGCGGCTGGAAGAAGCCCGATTCTTCTACGCCATCCGGCTGCCTGCGAACAACGTCCTGCGCGAGAAGATCGCGCATCGGCTGACGCGCCCTGTCGGGCGACCTTCGCTGACCAAGGTCAAGCGCTTCTACGAAGACTTCGAGTATCAGGCGGCATCCTGGGACAAGGAACGCCGGGTGATCGCCAAGATCGAATGGCATCCGGGCGAACTGTTCCCGCGTGTCGGCTTCATCGTCACCAACCTGCCGATGGAGCCCGACTGGGTGGTGCGGTTCTATAACCAGCGCGGCACCGCCGAGCAGCACATCAAGGAAGGTAAATATGCCTTCCACTGGACGCGGCTGTCATGCCGGAAGTTCCGCGACAATGAGGTGCGACTGCAACTGCATGCGCTGGCCTACAACCTGGCCATCTTCTTGCGCTGCATCGAGTTGCCCGAGACGATGGCCGACTGGTCGTTGACCAGCCTGCAACTGAAGCTGATCAAGATCGGGGCACGTGTCGTCCGCCATGCCCGCGCCATCACCTTCCAGCTGGCCGAGGTGGCCGTCACCGGTCCGATGGTCCGCGCCATCCTCGCCGCCATCCGCCGATTGCGAGCGCCTCCGCTATGCGCATGACCGCCATCCACGCCCAAACTGAACGAAAACGGCAGGATGGGTCTGTCCGCTGCGCTGAAAAACACCGCCACCAGGGCACAACACGGCGGCTTCGCGGGCCGATCTGCCCTGTCTCAGCGCCTTGCGCGCCCGACGACGCCGCTCGGGACGGAAAATGATAGTCCTTCGGTCGGATTCAGGCGAAACTCACGTCAGACGGCATGCCACTTGGGGAATGTATG
>NZ_JXYF01000075.1:0-429 GCF_000967735.1 Paracoccus sp. S4493 | reverse complement strand
GCCGATCTCGGTCGCGATCTCCTCGGACAGGCTGACCAGCGGGGGGCCGGCGTAATTCTGGGGCCACCAGTCGCCGCGCGTGATCTGGGTGCCCGGCGGCGGGGTCGCGGCATAGGTGATGCCCCGGTCGCCGCGCAGCACCCAGTGATCGCCCGCGACCTCGCGCGCGGGGCGGCCGTTCAGCTGCGTGACGATGCCGCGCAGCATCGGCGCGGTCTGCACGTCGCCGACCAGCGGATCGTCCTGCAGCCGGGTCAGGAACGGGTCCAGTTGATCGGGCTGGATGTCCAGAAAGAAATAGCTGGGCGCGCGTTCGGGCAGTTCGGTCGCGATGGCCTGGCGCAGGTTCGACGACACCTGCCCCACCGCCGCCAGCACCGTCAGGCCCAGGCCCAGGGACAGGATCACCGACAGCGCCTCGCTGCGCGG
>NZ_JXYF01000074.1:0-1159 GCF_000967735.1 Paracoccus sp. S4493 | reverse complement strand
TGCAGATAGCTTTCCAGAAGGGTCGTGATCTCCAGCTCTCCGCGATCGGAGGGCTGGACGGCGCGGGCCCGTTCCGGCGCGGTGCCGTCCAGGAAATAGAGGCCCGTGACGGCATAATCCGACGGCGGCACGGGGGGCTTTTCGACGATGGCACGGGCCCGCATCCGGTCGTCGAAATCGACGACGCCATAGCGTTCCGGGTCCGAAACGCGATAGCCGAAGACCGTGCCGCCCCCGTCGCGCGCATCTGCGGATGCCAGCAGCTCCGGCAGACCGTGCCCGAAGAAGATGTTGTCGCCCAGCACCATCGCGGACGGTGCGCCCGCCAGGAAATCCTCGGCCAGGATATAGGCCTGCGCCAGCCCGTCGGGGCTGGGCTGCACGATATAGGTGAAGCTGATTCCCCACTGGCTGCCGTCGTCCAGCAGGCGGCGGAACTGGTCCTGATCCTCGGGGGTGGTGATGATCGCGATCTCGCGGATGCCGGCCAGCATCAGGACGCTGATCGGATAGAAGATCATCGGCTTGTCGTAAAGCGGCAGCAGCTGCTTGGACACGCCCATGGTGATCGGATACAGCCGGGTGCCCGATCCGCCGGCCAGAATGATGCCCTTGCGCTGTGTCATGCCTTGTCCTTCAGTTGATCCAGAACGCGGGCCAGCCCGGCCCGCCAGTCGGGACGCGCGATCCCGAAATCCCGCGCGATGCGTCCGCAATCCAGCCGCGAATTCAACGGGCGCGCGGCGGGCGTCGGATAGTCGGATGACGGGATGTCCGCCACCTGCGCAGCCAAGCCCGCCTGCGCCATGATCTGGCGCGCGAAATCGGCCCAGGAGGCGTCGGGCGTGCCTGCGAAGTGATAGATCCCGCCCGTGGTGTCGGGCCTGTCGCGCATCACGCGGATCATCCGCAGGCAGGCGGCCGCGATGTCGGCGGCAGGCGTCGGCCCACCGATCTGGTCGGCCACCACGGTCAGGCGGTCGCGTTCCGCGCCAAGGCGCAGCATCGTCTTGACGAAATTCGCACCGTGGGCGGAGAACACCCAGGAGGTCCGCATCACGGCCCAGGCTCCGCCCGCGGCGGCCACGCCCTGCTCTCCGGCCAGCTTGGTCGCGCCATAGACGCCCAAGGGCGCGGTCGGGGCATCCTCGGCCCGCGG
>NZ_JXYF01000073.1:0-21627 GCF_000967735.1 Paracoccus sp. S4493 | reverse complement strand
CAGCGCATCGAACAGCGCCAGCGTCGCGTCCAGATCGACCAGCTCGACCAGGAAGGCGCGCGGCCCGATGGGCAGGATGCGGGTCATGCCTGCCACCGCGTTTCGGGCACGTCGGTGACGAACATGTGCCCCGGCGCATGGGTGATGGCAAAGGGCGGGCGCGAGGCCATGACCGCCGCCTGCGGCGTCACCCCGCAGGCCCAGAAGACCGGCACCTGACCCGGGCCGACCGGCACCGGATCGCCGAAATCGGGCCGCTGCAGGTCCGCGATGCCCAGGGCCTCGGGCGCGCCCACATGGACGGGCGCACCATGGACGGCGGGGGTGCGGCCCGAGATCATCGCGGCTTCGGCCACGCGGTCGGCGGGGATGGGGCGCATCGACACGACCAGCCGCCCGGACATCCGCCCCGCCGGGCGGCAGTCGCGGTCGGTCAGGAACATCGGCACATTGCAGCCCCGATCGACATGCGCGACCGGAATGCCCGCCGCCATCAGCGCCCCTTCGAAGGTGAAGGAACAGCCGATCAGGAAGGTCACCAGGTCGGGATGCTCGGCCCAATGGGCGGTGGCGTCGGTGACCTCCTCGGTCAGCACGCCGTCGCGCCAGATGCGATAGAGGGGGATGTCGGTGCGCAGGTCGGCGTCAGGCGCCATGACGGTGCGGTGGCTGCCCGGGTCGGTCACGTCCAGCACCGGGCAGGGTTTCGGGTTGCGCTGCGCGAACAGCAGGAAGTCCCAGGCCCAATCGCGGGGCAGCGAGATCATGTTGCACTGGGTAAAGCCCGGCGCCTGACCCGAGGTCGGGCGCGCAGGTCCCTGCCGCGCGGCCAGCCGCGCCTGCTGCGGGGTCATGCCCCACCCCCGGCGAAGGGCGCGATGGTGACCCCGCCCGCGACCAGCGCATCGCGGACCCGGGCCGCGATGGCCACCGCGCCGGGGCTGTCGCCATGCACGCAGATGCTGTCGGCCTCAAGGCGCAGGATGCTGCCATCCTCGGCCTCCAGCACGCCCTCTGTCGCCAAACGCAGCATGCGCGCGGCGATCAGGTCGGGGTCGTGCAGGACCGCGCCCTTCTGCCTGCGCGAGACCAGCGCGCCCGCGGCGGTATAGGCGCGATCGGCAAAGGCCTCGGCCACCAAGGTCAGGCCCGCGGCGCGCGCCCGCTCCAGCACGGGCGCCCCGGCCAGCCCCATCAGCACCAGCGACGGGTTCACGGCCCTGATGCCCGCGATGACCGCATCGGCCTGGCGCGCATCACCCGCGATGGTGTTGTAGAGCGCGCCATGCGGCTTCACGTAGCTGACCCGCGTGCCCGCCGCCCGCGCCAGACCCTGCAACGCGCCGATCTGATAGATCACGTCGGCGGTCAGGTCGTCGGGCGCCACGTCCATGTTGCGCCGCCCGAAGCCCACGCGGTCGGGATAGCTGACATGCGCCCCCACCGCGACGCCCCCTGCCGCCGCCTGACGCAGCACCGACAGCAGCCCCGCCGGGTCGCCCGCGTGAAAGCCGCAGGCGATGTTGGCGGAGCTGACGATGTCCAGCATCGCGGCGTCGTCACCCATGGTCCAGGGGCCATAGCCCTCGCCCAGGTCGCTGTTCAGGTCGATTGGCATGGATCCTCCTTACACGCCCAGGAAGGCAAAGATGGTGGTGACCGACCGCGCGCCCATGTACCAGGTCAGCGCGCAGACGATGGCTCCAAGTGCCAGCAGCACCCGGTTGTAGCGGTGCCCACCCATCAGGTCGGACCGCGCATAGCCGATATAGGTGAAGATCGTCAGGCCGATGGGCAGGATCAACCCGTTGAAGCCGCCCACGAAGACCAGGATCGCCGCCGGCGCCGTGCCAAGCGCCAGATACACCGCCAGCGAGAACGCGATGAACCCCACCGTCGCCTTGGACCGCGCCGCATCGCTGCGCACGCCCACCACGTCCAGGAAGCTGACCGAGGTATAGGCCGCCCCGATGACCGAGGTCAGCGCCGCCGCCCACAGGACCACGCCGAACACGCGCATCCCCCAATCGCCCGCTGCCGCCTGGAAGGCCTGGGCCGCGGGGTTCGCCGCCTGCGACGACAGGTCCAGCGTCACGCCCGACGCGACGACGCCCAGGATCGCTAGGAACAGCACGAAGCGCATGACGCCCGTGACCGCGATCCCGGTCAGCGCCGCGCGGGTGACGGCGGTCAGATTGTGCGGGCCGGTCAGGCCCTTGTCCAGCAGGCGGTGCGCGCCGGAATAGGTGATGTATCCGCCGACCGTGCCGCCCACGATGGTGGTGATGGTGGCGAAATCGATGCTGTCGGGCCAGATCGTCTGGCGCAGCGCCTCGCCCACGGGCGGGTTCGACTGCACGGCGACGAACAGCACCAGCAGGATCATCACGATGCCCAGCCCGATGATCGCCCGGTCCAGCAGGATCCCCGCCTGCCGCGACAGGAAGATCGCGATGGCCAGCACCGCGGTGATCGCGCCGCCGATCTTGGGGTCCAGGCCCAGCATGGCGTTCAGGCCCAACCCGCCGCCCGCGATGTTGCCCACGTTGAAGGCCAGCCCGCCGATGACGACCAGCGCCGTCAGCAGATAGCCCGCGCCGGGAATGGCCGCGTTCGCGGTCTCTGACGCGCGCTTGCCGGTCAGGGCGGTGATGCGCCAGATGTTCAGCTGGACCACAAAATCGATCAGGATCGAGGCCAGGATCGCGAAGGCGAAGGCCGATCCCATCCGGGCGGTGAAGGTCGCGGTCTGGGTGATGAAGCCCGGGCCGATGGCCGATGTCGCCATCAGGAAGATCGCCGCCAGAAGGCCTCCGCGAAGGCTGGCGGCCGCAACGCTGCGGTCGGTGGTCATGGATGTTTCCCCGTGTCGGACTGTTGTTGATTGCCCCCAGCCTGCCACAATTCCGTGATCCGTCAACGATTATCTGACAGTTGTGTGTCTTTTGTTGAACAATTCGGTATGACCTGCGCGGCAATCTGCCCGAAATCAGGGCAACCGCCCGCTTGCCCTGTCCCTGCCGTCCCGCCATGATCGACCCGACATCACAGGACGATCCATGACCGACACGAATCCCGCAGGTACCATCGCGACTGGACAGGGCCCGTCCGGCCTGGCCGAAGACACCGCGGCCCGGTTGCGCGCACAGGTGATCGCGGGGCACCTGCGCCCCGGACAACGGCTGTCGGAGACGCGGCTGGCAGGCGATCTGTCCGTGTCGCGCAACACGCTGCGCGAGGTGTTCCGCCTGCTGACGCGCGAGGGCCTGCTGACCCATGCGCCCAATCGCGGCGTCTCGGTCGCGGTGCCGACGATGGCAGGGGTGCTGGACATCTATCGCGTCCGCCGCCTGATCGAGGTGCCGGCCCTGGCCCAGGCCTGGCCCCGCCACGCGGCGGTGCTGCGCATGGCCGAATGCGTGGCCCAGGCCCGCATCGCGCGCGAGGCCGGCGACTGGCGCGGGGTGGGCAGCGCGAACATGGCATTTCACGCGGCCATCGTGGCGCTGACCGACAGCCCGCGGCTGACGGCCTTCTTCGCGCAGGCGATGGCGGAGCTGCGGCTGGCCTTCGGGCTGCTGGACAGTCCCGAACAGCTGCACGCGCCGTTCCTGCAAGAGAACGGCGCGATCCTGGAGCTGGTCCAGCAGGGCGACATGGAGGCCGCCGCCACCCGGCTGGCGGATTATCTGGACCGGTCGGAACGCGTCGTGATGACGGCCTTTGCCCGGTTGGAGAACGGCGTCACCCGCGGGTGACGCCGCGCCGCCTCAGCTGCCGGTGACGGCCAACAGCATCAGATAGATGACCGACGGCCCCATCAGGCAGCCCAGCCCCGTATAGAACGTGGCCGTCATCGCGCCGTAAGGCACCAGACGCTTGTCGGTGGCGGCCAGGCCGCCCGCGACGCCGCTGGTCGTGCCCATCAGCCCGCCATAGGCCATCGCCGATTTCGGGTTGTTCAGCCCGATCAGCGGCGCGACGAAGGGCGTGCCGATCATCACCAGGACCGCCTTCAGCAGACCCGCGGCGACGGACAGGGCGATGACCTCGGAACTGGCGCCCAGGGCGGTGCCGGTCACCGGACCCACGATATAGGTCGCGGCCCCGCCGCCGATGGTGGCCATGCTGACCGCATCGGTATAGCCGAAGGCCGCCGCGACCAGCGCCCCCACCGCAAAGGACACGAAGATCCCCAGGGCCAGCGACACGACGCCCGCGGCCCCGGCCTTGCGGATCTCGCGGATGTCGACGCCATAGGCGGTCGACACGATGGCCAGGTCGCGCAGCATGGCCCCGCCCATCAGCCCGATGCCCGCGAACAGCGGCACGTCGGCCAGGCCCTTGGACCCGCCGGTTGCAAGCCCGCCCAGCCAGGCCAGCACCAGGCCGATGATGATTGCCACGGCCGAACCGTGCAGCCGCCCCGCCGACAGCCGGTCGGACAGCTGATAGGACACCCACATCACGACGCCCACGACGACGAAGGCGAAGACCAGCCCGTTCTTGGACAGGATTTCGGTGATCATCTCCATCGCGTCACACCTCCTGCGCCATCAGGGGCGGCAGGGGCGCATCCTGCCCGCCGATCCGCGCCACCACGGGCACCAGCGCCACGCAGGCGATGGTCGCGCCGACGCCCGCGATGATCGCGATGGGACCGCCCGCCAGGGCCGCCACGACGTTCTGCTGGGCCGCCATCGCCACGACGATGGGGATATACATGGCCGACCAGAACAGGATGCCCTGTTCGGACAGCTGCGGCAGCCGCCCGGTGCGGCGCAGCCAATCGGTCGACACGATCAGCAGCAGCATGGCAAAGCCCACACCGCCCACGTTGGACTGGACGCCCAGGATGACGCCCAGCAGATCGCCCAAGATCACGCCTGCCAGATGACAGGCGGCCAAGGCCGCGACTCCATAGATTATCATGGTTTCCTCCCGTTGAATGGCCGGTGCCCCGGGCCGCGTCCTCCTCGACGCGGGCCCGGGCGGCCGGATGTCAGGCCATGGCCTGCGAATACAGTCCCGCATGGGCCTTGCGCAGTTCGGCCTTCTGCACCTTGCCCATGACGTTGCGCGGCAGGGCATCGACGACGATCACCTGCCTGGGTTGCTTGAAGCGCGCCAGATCCGACAGCGCGGCGCGGATCTCGTCCGCGTCCAGCGTGCCCGATTTCGGAACGACGATGGCGGTCACCGCCTCGCCCAGGTCGGGATGGGGCAGGCCGATCACGGCGCTTTCCAGGACGCCCGGCAGCGCGTCGATGGCCTCCTCGACCTCCTTGGGATAGACGTTGTAGCCGCCCGAGATCACCAGGTCCTTGTCGCGGCCCACGATGCGCAGGTAGCCATCCTCCTGGATCGTGCCCAGATCGCCGGTGATGAAGAACCCGTCGGGGCGGAACTCGGCCGCGGTCTTCTCGGGCATGTTCCAGTAGCCCTCGAAGACGTTCGGTCCCTTGACCTCGATCAGGCCGATCTCTCCGGGCGCGACCGGCGCGCCGGTCTCCCGGTCGGTGATGCGCACGGTGATGCCGGGCAGCGCCATGCCCACCGCTCCCGCGATGCGATCGCCGTCATAGGGGTTCGAGGTGATCATGCAGGTCTCGGTCATTCCGTAGCGTTCCAGGATGCGATGCCCGGTCCGTTCGGTGAAGGCGCGGTGATCCTCCGCCAGCAGCGGGGCCGACCCGGACACGAACAGCCGGATGTTCGCGGTCGTCTCGCGGTCCAGGCGCGGCGATTTCAGCAGGCGGGTGTAGAAGGTCGGCACCCCCATCAGCACGGTGGCGCGGTCCATCAGGTCAATCGCCTGTTCGGCGTCGAACTTGGTCAGGAAGATCATCGTCGCGCCCGCGACCAGCGCCATGTTGGCCGCCACGAATAGACCGTGCGTGTGAAAGATCGGCAGCGCGTGGATCAGCCGGTCATTCGCGTCGAACCGCCAATGCTCCAGCAGCGCCTCGGTGTTGGACGCCAGGTTCCCATGCGTCAGCACCGCCCCCTTGGACCGACCCGTCGTCCCCGAGGTATAGAGGATCGCGGCCCGGTCGTCCGGCCCGCACGAATGCGCGTCCTCGCGCGGGGTGGCCGCGGCGGCACGCTCGGCCAGCGTCCCCTGCCCGTCCGCGCCAAGCGTCAGCACCGTCAGCGCATCGCCGGCCCGGTGCGCGTGCGACGCCAGTTGCGCAGGGTCGCACACGAACAGCCGCGGTGCCGCGTCGTCGATGAAATAGTCGATCTCGGCCCCGGTATAGGCGGTGTTCAGCGGCAGGAAGATCCCGCCCACCTGCAGCGTCGCCAGATACAGCGCGATGGCCTCGGGCGACTTCTCGACCTGAACGGCCACGCGGTCGCCGGGCACCACGCCCGCCGCGGTCAGCGCGCCCGCCAGCGCCTCGACCATGCCGCGCATCCGGGCAAAGCTGATGTCGGGCTGGCCGGGGCGTTCGAACAGGGTCTTGCCCTGCATCACCTCGGCGGTCTGGATGAAATGGTCGTGGATGGTCTGCATGCTCGTCTCCTCCCTCAATGTCGTCACGCCTTCAGCGCCTCGGCGATCTGGGCGCCAAGCGCCACCTCGCCGTCGCGCACGAAGGCCTCGTGCCGGTCCTCGATCCGGTCCAGTTCGTACAGATAGTTGATCATCAGCCCATGCGCCGATTTGAGCGCCGAGGGTGCCAGGTCGGCGGGCCAGTTCAGCCGATGCGCGCAGGCCCCGTTGCCCAGGTGGAACCGCGCCACCGGATCGGCGGGCAGCCCGCCCCTTGCCTTGGCCTGGGCGATATAGCGCGCACCCCAGGCCAGAACCTGCGGGCGCAGCGCGTCCACCGCGTCATCGTCCCAGCCCCCGGCCAACGCGCCGCGCAATTCCGCCGCGTCGTCCTGCGTGGCCAGCCATGCGGCAAAGCCCGGCACAGGCGACAGCGTCACATAGCAGCGCAGCTCGGGCAGGTCCGCCGACAGCTGCGCCACCACCTGCTTGATCAGGAAGTTGCCGAAGCTGACACCCTTCAACCCGGGCAGGCTGTTGTTGATCGAATAGAAGACGGCCGTGTCCGCCGCCGCCGGTTCGCGCGCATCCGGCGCGGTCAGGATCGGGCCGATCGCGTCGGGCATGCCCTGGGTCAGCGCCACCTCGACGAAGATCAGCGGCTCGTCCCCGGTGGCGGGGTGGAAGAACGCATACAGACGGCGGTCATTGTCGGCCAGCCGCCGCTTCAGGTCCGGCCAGCCCTGCATCTGGTGGACGCTTTCGTATTTCATCAGCTTTTCCAGGATCGCGGCGGGCGCGTTCCAGTCGATCCTGCGCATGGTCAGAAAGCCGCGGTTGAACCAGCTGGCGAACAGATGCGCGAAATCCTGGTCGATCGGCGCCAGATCGGGGTCCACGCGCATCGCGGCCAGCAGGTCCTGACGCATCCGCACAAGCCGCAGCGTGGCGCCGGGCGCCATGTTCAGCCGGCGCAGCAGGGTCTGGCGGGCAGGCTCGACCACCTCGAACAGATGCGCGACGCCCGCGGCATCGGGCTGGGCGTCCCACGCGGCATAGGCCGTCCGGATCGCCTCCGCATCCACCCCGTGATCGTCGCGCAGGCTGCGAAAGAACGCCAGCCGCTCCTCGGCGTCCAGCTCGGCATAGGCCGACAGCGCCTGCTCGGCCACCGCGACCCGCGCCGCATCCCCGATCCGCCCCATCAGTACCGCACAGGCCACCCGCGCGCGTTCGGATGGGGGGCGTGCCAGCGCCTTCAGCGTCTCGGCCTCGCCGCCGCGCTTGCGCCGCGTGATCGCCTCGACAAAGTCCGACAGGAATCCCAGTCTCTGCTTGCCCATGATGATCCTCCCCCGCAGTGATATACACTGATTCACTTCTGTTGTATACAACAACGGCGATGATGGACTTTTCGTAACCGCTGCGGTGAAGTGCAGGACAGAACAGGTGCCGACATGACCCTTCCCACCGCACAGCGCATCCGCCTTGCCCTGGAAAACGCCATCGTGGATGGCCGCCTGACCCCCGGCCAGCAGATCGACCCCGACCAGGTCGCGCGCGAGTACGGCTGTTCGCGCACGCCCGTGCGCGAGGCGCTGCAGGCGCTAGAGGCGTCGGGCCTGCTGATCGTGCAGCCCAAACGCGGGACCTTCGTGGCCAAGCTGGGCGTGCCCGAGCTGATGGACCGGTTCGAGCTGATGGCCGAGCTGGAATCCTTCTGCGCGCGGCTGGCCTGCAGGCGCGCCGATGCGCAGGACCTGGCCCGCATCAACGCCGCCCTGACCGCCTGCGAAGGCGCGCGCCACGACCCCGACCGGTATTACGCAGAAAACACCGCCTTCCATCAGGCGATCTATCGCGCCGCCCACAACGCCTTTCTGGAAACCGAGACCCTGCGCCTGCAGGCGGTGCTGCAACCCTATCGCCGCCGGCAGCTGCAATCGCCGGGGCGCGTCGCCAATTCCCTGGCCGAACACCGCCAGATCGCCGCGGCCATCGCGGCGGGCGACGCCTGCGGCGCGGCGCAGGCGATGACCGATCACGTGCTGGTCCAGGGCGAACGCTTCCGCGACCTGGTCGCCGTGGTGGGCAGCCTGTCGGCGCCTCAGGCCGGGGGCGTGGCCTTGCGCTGACGGCGGCGTTCCAGCCCCAGGCTGTGTTCGCGCCAGATGATCAGGATGCCCGCCAGGATCACCAGGCCGGACCCGCCGATCACCACCGCGCTTGGCACCTCGCCGAAGACGTACCAGCCCAGAGCCACCGCCCAGATCATCGCGACATAGTCGAACGGTGCCACCACCGACGCGTCGGCATGGCGATAGGCCGAGGTCAGCAGGATCTGCCCCAGCCCGCCCAGCAGCCCCGTGGTGACCAGCTGCGCCAGCACCCAGGCCTCCGGCATCACCCACCCGAAGGGCAGCGTCAGCAGCGACAGCCCCGTCGAGGTGACCGAAAACCAGAAGACGATCGCCGATGTCCGCTCGACCTGGACCAGCTGGCGGACAAAGATCTGCGCCAGGGCCGCGGCCCCTGCCCCGCCAAGCGCCACGACCGCGCCCAGCATCCGCAAGGGGTCGCCCGCCGTCCCCGCCTGCAGCTGCGGCGACAGCACGATCAGCACCCCGGCCAACCCCAGCCCGACCATGCCAAGCCGAAAGGCGCGGACGTTCTCTCCCAAAAACATTCCGGCCAGCACCACCACCAGCAGGGGCGCGGCAAAGCCGATGGCCGTCACCTCGGGCAGGGGCAGCAGGCCAAGCGCCCAGAAGTTCAGCGCCATCGCTGTCGTCCCGACCAGCCCGCGATACAGGTGCCCCATCGGGTTCGCGGTCAGCAGGCCGACCCGCAGTTCCGACCGCAGCACCAGCCAGCCCAGGATCACCGGCAGGGCGAAGAACGACCGAAAGAACACCTGCTGCCCCGGCGGGATCTGGGCGCTGTCGGCGGTCGCCTTGATCAGCGCGGCCATCAGGGTGAACACGGTCACGCTGATGCATTTCAACGCGATGCCGCGCATCGGGGAATCACTGGGAGGCATGCCGGGCGCCTTGATACCGTGGGAGTCGGCCTTGGTGCTACGACGGGATTGCACGATCTGCAACAGACATCGACACGGTGTCAGGATGATGCACTATATGTATATATATCAATGTGTTGTGTAAAACCTTCCCCGCGGGGAAGGTGCTGGCCGCGGGAAAGGGCCCTGCCCTTCCCCGCGGGGAAGATCACTCGATCTGGTCCAGCATTGCGGCCACCGCCGCCTCCAGCTTGCGTCGGTCGATGGTCGAAAAGTCCCGCGGCAGGCGGATCTCAAGGCGACCATTGGCGGCGGTGCATTTCGCGCTGCCCTGCGGGCGCGCAAGCTGGAAGGTCGTCTTGGCCTTGGCGGTCGACGGCGGTGCGGGTGGGGCGGTCCGCGGTGCGGGCCCCTCGGGCAGCGCCTCACCCCCCTGCCCCGCATAGCGGCGCAGCACGGCCAGCTCGTCGGTGATCGACCGCGTGTCCCAGTCCTTCAGCTCGGTCCGGATGGCCGTGACCAGGCCCGGCACCTCCTCCAGCCGCTGCGACAGCGACAGGCCCAGGGCGCGCGGGATCTCCTGCGGATACATCAGCACCTCGCCCAAGCGCTCGACCAGCGGGATGAAGTTCCGGATATAGCTGCGCTTCTGATAGCCCGCCGACCGGAACAGGATCGCCACGGCCTTTTCCGCATCGTTCTCCGCGGTCAGCGGGTCCATCGCGTAATGCACCGCCAGCTGCGCCATCTCGGCAAAAGAGATGTCTTTGCGCACCAGGTTCTCGTCCACCATGCGGCGGTACAGCGCCTCCAGCTGGTCCCCGCGCGCGGCGATGCCCGCGGGGATCCGGCCCCAGGCCTCGGCATCACCCGTCTCCTCCAGCAGCTGGCGATAGGCCGACAGCCGCCGCCACCCCTGGATCAGCTCGTATCGCCCACCCTCGGACGGCTCCAGCCGGATCGGGTTCGACAGGCCGATGTCGCGGATCGAGGCGACCAGCTCGGCCATGTCGAAATCGGCGACCGGCTTGCGGTCACGGATCAGCTTGGTCGTGTCGATCATGTCCAGCGGGATCAGGTCGGTGATCAGCCCTGCCCGCTTCAGCCGCACATGCTCCTGCGCCAAGGCATCGTTCTCGGCGCGGATCTGCGCCTCGATGACCGCGCGGTCGCGGGTCGATTCCACCGTCTCGCTGATGGCGGCAGCCATGGGGCCTCGACGGCCGTCGGGCTGGACCTTCCCCGCGGGGAAGCCGGTTTCGGCGTCGTCGTCGGGGATGTCGATGTCGAACATCCGGCGCTTGCGGCTCATTGCGCGTCCTCCAGCTCGGTCCACGCGGTCAGCACGTGGCCGCGGAATTCCTCATAGGCCTGATCGAAGGTCGCCCGTGCCCGGCGCCACGTCCCGCGCGTCATCTCTCGGTAATCGATCTCATAGATCGACGACAGGAACCGGCCCGACTGCTCGACCGCGCGGGTCAGTTCGATCGGGTTCTGCGCCAACCGATCCCCGAAGACCTGCCGAAAGGCCGCGAACATCGCCTGATGCAGCTCGTTGGACGGCTCGTATCGCGTCATCAGGAACCGGATGTCGGCGAATGCCTTGGGCAACCTGATCTTCCCCGTGGGGAAGTTCTCGAACCCGTGGGACAGATCCTCCAGCGCCTCGGCCAACTGACCGATGAAGCTGGTCGTGCTGTCATACTCCCAATAGCCGGGGCCGGACGGGATATACAGCATGTCTGCGGCAAAGACCGCGTTCATCGACTGGTACCCGATGGCCGGAGGACAGTCGAAGAGGATCAGGTCATAGGCATCGTCCGCCAAGCTGTCCAAAAACCGCGACACCGCGCCGAAGAAGGTCCATTCCGGGTTCAGGTGCCGGTACTGGGCGCTGGCGAACTCGACAAAGGCCGCGTTCGCGCAGCTGGGCACGATGTCGATCGTGGGCCAGGCGGTGGGCTTGATGAAATCCGCGGGCCGCAGCGTGCCCAGACCCATGTCGCGGATCGACGCGGGCAGCTTGCGATGGGGCAGGGCGGTCCCCGTCTCGGCCCCGGCGCTGGCGGTGTTCATGCGGTCGGTCTCGCGCTCAAGGTCGCGCGCCATGATGCCCCAGACGGTGTGATCCTCGCCCACGTCGTTCAGGCCCATCGAATGGGACAGGGTCGCCTGCGGGTCGAAGTCGACGACCAGAACCCGGTACCCATCCAGCGCCGCCGCATGGGCAAAGTGCAGCGCCACGGTCGACTTGCCCGCACCGCCCTTGAAGTTGGCGATGGCCGCGCGGAAGGCGCGCTTGCCGGCGGGGCGGGGCGGCATCAGGGACTTCTTGCCCACGCGGATGCGGCGACGCAGCTCGTTCACCTCCTCCAGGCTGAACCAGCGCTGGCGCCCGTCCTCCTCGACTTCCCCGAGGGGAAGGTTCGGGTCCGCCGCCAGCTTGCCGCGGAAGGTCGACTGGTTGATGCGGAAGATCAACTCGGCCACCTCCCAAGAGGAGAAGCGGCGCAGCGTCTTCTCGTTGGCGGGGCTGAAGGTCTGGCGGCGAATCCAGCCCTGCATCTTGAGAGACTGGGCCTGCAGACGGGCAAGGTCGTCGTGCGTATACATGTTGTGTCGGTTTCCAAGGACGCTGATTGCTTCTGTTCCTGCTTTTACGCCGGATTTGCGCTTTTGGCAAAAGCCTTGTTCACTGATAGCACGAAATGCGGAAATCCAGCCCTTGCTGGCGAATCATCGCGCGCCAAGGTGGCGCGAAGGCCACGGCCTCGAGGGGCAGGGGGCGGATATTGGGGGACATGTTCCGTCGAACCCCTGCCAATTGGGGGACACGGGCGCCGGAATAGGGGACGCATAGGATGTCCCGCTATACCATTGATACCCTGATTCAAGATTGCCTTTGGATCCTTCCGCCCGAGGGCGGGCGATCTGCTTGACAGAATCGCATTTCAGGACGCTAATGCCTGCAGAGTGGCGAAAGGCGTTTGGGACGGCACAAGATCTCGGCGCGGCCGGGGCAGGGTGCCGGGCGACCGGCGGGCAGGAACGATGATGCAGGTGATGCGACCCGTCGGCAGGCAAGCCGCGGCACGGAAATACGACCTGCTGTCCGCGATGATGGCGCATGCGCTGGCGGGCGATCCGCAGCGCCAGAGGCTGGTGCTGCGCCTGATGGCGCTGATCACCACCCGCTACAACTGGCAGCGCGACGAGCTGACCATGGGCCAGCGCGAGATCGCGCGACTGTGGTGCGTGGACGAACGCACCGTCAAGCGCGACATGGCGCGGCTGCGCGAAACGGGCTGGATCGTGGTCAAGCGCCAGGGCGCGCGGGGCCGCGTGTCCGTGCTGGGCCTGGGCCTGGAACGCATCATGCTGGACACGCGAGCGGACTGGTCCAACATCGGCGAGGATTTCACCGCCCGCATGGGCGAGGAGGCGCAGGAGGCGGGCGACCCGCCGAACGTCGTCCCGTTCCGCCGCCCCGACGGCACATCCGCGGAGGAGGGCGGTCAGGACGGGGTCTGGCCGCTGATCCGCGCGCGGCTGCGCGACGAGGACCCGGCGCTGTTCGACGCCTGGTTCGCGCCGCTGTCATCGGCGGAAGGGCAGGGGGGCGTCCTGCATCTGGTCGCGCCGTCGCGGTTCCACGCCACCTATGTGCGCACGCATCTGCTGGCCCGCTTGCAGATGGCCGCGCGGCGCAGCGACCCGACCCTGGGAGAGGTG
The DNA here is from genome assembly GCF_000967735.1 of Paracoccus sp. S4493. NCBI lineage: Bacteria > Pseudomonadati > Pseudomonadota > Alphaproteobacteria > Rhodobacterales > Paracoccaceae > Paracoccus > Paracoccus sp. S4493. The sequence goes on along the minus strand of NZ_JXYF01000073.1, from coordinate 8,380 downwards.
CGCGTCACCCCGGGATGATCGGTCCGCCCGCCGGGGCGCTGTCGCAGAACTGTCACACGGATTGCGTATGACCGTCACAAAACTGCTGTAGGCACACCGGGCAACGATCACCTCCTGAGGAGAAGACGCATGAAGACCTTTGGCCTAACCGCTTCGGCCCTGTCCGTCCTGGCCTTGACCGCCACCGCAGCCGCCGCGCGCGAACAGGTGCAGGTCGCGGGTTCGTCGACCGTGCTGCCCTACGCCACGATCGTCGCCGAGCTGTTCGGTGAGAATTTCGATTTCGGAAGCCCGGTCATCGAATCGGGCGGATCCTCCACCGGTCTGCGCCGCTTCTGCGAGGGCGTGGGCGAGAACACCATCGACATCGCCAATTCCAGCCGCGAGATCCGCGACAGCGAGGTCGAGGAATGTGCCGCCAACGGCGTGACCGACATCATGGAGGTGCGCATCGGCTATGACGGGATCGTCTTCGCCAGCGCGCAGTCGGGCAACAGTTTTGCCTTCACCCCCGCCGACTGGTTCAATGCGCTGTCGGCCAAGGTCGTGCGCGACGGTGCGATCGTCGACAACACCGCCGCCAACTGGAACGAGGTGAACCCCGAGTTGCCCGACCAGGAGATCCTGGCCTTCGTACCGGGCACCCGTCACGGGACGCGCGAAGTCTTTGACGAGAAGGTGATCGCGCAGGGCTGCGAGGACAGCGGCGCGCTGGAGGTGTTCACCGCCGAGCTGGGCGAGGAGGAGGCCGAGGCCGCCTGCATGACGCTGCGCACCGACGGCCGGTCGGTCGACATCGACGGCGACTATACCGAGACGCTGGCCCGCATCGGGTCGTCCCCGAACGGCATCGGCGTCTTCGGCCTGTCCTTCTACGAGAACAACATGGACACGCTGCAGGTTGCGACCATGTCCGGCGTCACCCCCTCGACCGAGACGATCGCCTCGGGCGAATACCCGGTGTCGCGGCCGCTGTTCATCTATGTGAAGAAGGCGCATATCGGCCTCATCCCGGGCGTCAAGGAATTCGCCGAATTCTTCGTCTCGGACGCGATCGCGGGACCGGACGGGCCGCTGGCCGCCTATGGCCTGGTCTCGGACCCCGAGCTGGCATCGGTCCAGCAGGCCGTGGCCGACGAGACCACCATGCAGTGATGCACCCGTCCGACCGGTGCGCCGCGCCGGTCGGACATTCCCCCTGACCCATCCACCCGAGGTTGCCAGATGCCAATGTCCTGGGCCCTGCTTGCCGCGATCCTGCTGGCCGTGGCCGGATTCCTTCTGGGCCGCAGCCGCGCCCATGCGACCGCCGCACAGGACGTGCGCACCCTGCACAGTCGCCCCGCCTATCACGGCATGAACGCCGCCCTTGCGGTGATGCTGCCCGCGCTGGTGGTGCTGATCCTGGCATCGGGGCTGCGGATGTCCGGGGTGATCCCTGTCGCGTCGGGCCCCGTGGCCGGGCTGCTGGCACTGGCCGCCGCGGTCGCGGGCCTGGGCTGGGCCGTGACGCGGGCCGGCCGCGGGTTTCGCGCGCGCAATTCGGTCGAGCGGATGGTGCTGGGCCTGATGATCTTCTGTTCGATGATCGCCATCGCCACCACGGTCGGCATCGTCCTGTCGCTGATCTTCGAGACGATCAGCTTCTTCCGCCAGTACAGCCTGGCCGATTTCTTCTTCAGCACCGTCTGGTCGCCGCGCTTCGAGGGCAATTCGCGTCTTGGCATGCTGCCGCTGCTGTGGGGGACGCTGTACATCAGCTTCATCGCGCTGCTGGTGGCGGTGCCCATCGGCCTGTTGGCGGCGATCTACCTGTCGGAATATGCCAGCCCCCGCCTGCGCAGCATCGCCAAGCCCGCGGTCGAGGTGCTGGCCGGCATCCCGACCATCGTCTATGGCCTGTTCGCGCTGGTGACGGTCGGGCCGATGCTGCGCGACTGGATCGCGCAGCCCCTGGGCCTGGGCAATTCCGGGTCGTCGGTGATGACCGCGGGGCTGGTCATGGGGATCATGCTGATCCCCTTCGTCAGCTCTCTGTCCGACGACATCATCAACGCGGTGCCCCAGAGCCTGCGCGACGGCGCCCTGGGCCTGGGCTCGACGCCCTCCGAGACGGTGCGCAGCGTCGTGCTGCCCGCCGCCCTGCCGGGCATCGTGGGCGCCATCCTGCTGGCCGCCAGCCGCGCCATCGGAGAGACGATGATCGTGGTCCTGGGCGCCGGCGCCGCCGCCACGATCAGCGCCAACCCGTTCGAGGCGATGACCACCATCACGGTCAAGATCGTCAGCCAGCTGACGGGCGACAACGACTTCTCCTCGCCCGAGACGCTGGTGGCCTTTGCCCTGGGGCTGACGCTGTTCGTCATCACCCTAGGCCTGAACGTCATCGCGCTTATCATCGTGCGCAAGTATCGCGAGCAGTACGAATGACCGATCATCCCCGCGCCACCGGCGCCAAGTCGCTCTATGTCCAGGACGCGCGCACCCGCCGCCGCAACGCCGCCGAGAAACGGTTCCGCGCCTACGGGCTGACGGCCATCGTCATCGCCTGCACGATGCTGGCAGTGCTGGTCTTCACGATTGTGCGCAATGGCACAGGAGCCTTTTATCAGACCTATCTATCTCTCCCCGTGGCGCTGGATGCGCAGGTGCTGGACCCCAAGGGCAACCGCGACCCGGCCGAGATGGCGGGCGTGCTGACCCTGTCCTATGGCCAGGTGCTGGACCGCGCGCTGGATACCGAGATCGAAACGCTCGGATTGGAGATCGAGGGTTTGGGCTCCGGAGATGCAAATCAGCTGATCTCGCGCGATGCCTCGGCGCAGCTGCGCAATCGGGTGCTGGCCGATCCCGAGTTGGTCGGGCAGACGGTGGACGTGAATGTCCTGGTGAACGGCCGCATCGACGGCTATTTCAAGGGCCGCGTCACTGCCGAGACGGCAGAACGGGATTCCAATGTCTCCCCCCAGCAATTGTTGCTGGCCCAAGCCTTGGCCGACAACGGCACCTTGGTCACGCGGTTCAACTGGGCCTTCATGACCCTGCCCGACGCCTCCGACCAGCGCCCGGAATCGGCCGGCGTGGGCGTGGCGATCCTGGGCTCGCTCTACATGATGCTGGTGGTGCTGGTGCTGGCGGTGCCCATCGGGGTCGCGGCCTCGATCTATCTGGAGGAGTTCGCGCCCAGGAACCGCTGGACCGACCTGATCGAGGTCAATATCGCCAACCTGGCCGCGGTACCGTCGATCGTTTTCGGAATCCTGGGCCTGGCGGTCTTCATCAACTTTGCGGGGCTGCCTGCATCGGCACCCATCGTGGGGGGGCTGGTGCTGACGCTGATGACCCTGCCCACCATCATCATCGCCACCCGCGCGGCGTTGAAGGCGGTGCCGCCCTCGATCCGCGACGCGGCCCTGGGCGTCGGCGCCAGCCGCATGCAGACGGTGTTCCACCACGTCCTGCCGCTGGCCGCGCCCGGCATCCTGACCGGCACGATCATCGGCCTGGCCCAGGCCCTGGGAGAGACTGCGCCGCTGCTGCTGATCGGCATGGTGGCCTTCGTGCGCGAGTTTCCCGCCGCCCCGCCCGAGGGTCTGTTCGATCCCGCATCCGCCCTGCCGGTCCAGGTCTACAACTGGACGCAGCGCAGCGATCCGGCCTTTGTCGAGCGCGCCTCGGGCGCCATCATCGTCCTGCTGATCTTCCTTCTGTGCATGAACCTGCTGGCGATCTTCCTTCGCCGCAAGTTCGAGCGCCGCTGGTGATCGGCCCACAGGAGAGCCACCATGTATGACACCATCCGATCGGAGAGCGCCGTGAGCCAGCAGGACATCAAGATTTCCGCACGTGACGTGCAGGTCTTCTATGGCGAGAAGCAGGCGATCAAAGACCTGAACGTCGAGATCCTGGACAAGACCGTCACCGCCTTCATCGGCCCGTCGGGCTGCGGCAAGTCCACCTTCCTGCGCTGCATCAACCGCATGAACGACACGATCGACAGCGCCCGGATCGCGGGCCGGATCACCATCGACGGCGAGGACATCTATGACCGCCGGATCGACCCGGTGCAGCTGCGCGCCAAGGTCGGCATGGTGTTCCAGAAGCCGAACCCGTTCCCCAAGTCAATCTATGACAACGTGGCATACGGCCCGCGCATCCACGGCCTGGCCCGCGGCAAGGCCGAGCTGGACGAGATCGTCGAACGCTCGCTGCGCGGCGCGGCCCTGTGGAACGAGGTCAAGGACCGCCTGTCCGAGCCAGGCACGGGCCTGTCGGGCGGCCAGCAGCAGCGCCTGTGCATCGCGCGCGCGGTGGCCACGTCCCCCGAGGTGCTGCTGATGGACGAGCCCTGCAGCGCGCTGGACCCCATCGCCACCAGCCAGGTCGAGGAATTGATCGAGCAGCTGCGCACGCAGTTTTCCGTGGTCATCGTGACCCATTCGATGCAGCAGGCTGCCCGCGTCAGCCAGAAGACCGCCTTCTTCCATCTGGGCAACCTGGTCGAATACGGTGATACCGACGACATCTTCACGAAGCCCCGGGACAGCCGGACCGAGGCCTATATCTCGGGCCGGATCGGCTGATCGAAAGGATCTGACATGAACCGCGACAAGCATATCTCCTCGGTCTTCGATCGCGACCTGGAGACGATCCAGGCGATGGTCGTCAAGATGGGCGGCATGGTCGAGGCCGCGATCACCGACGCCTCGACCGCGCTGGACACGCGCGACCAGGAGCTGGCCGACCAGGTCCGCCGCCGCGACAAGGCCATCGACGCGATGGAGATCCAGATCAACGAGGACGCCGCCCGCCTGATCGCGCTGCGCGCCCCCACCGCGACCGACCTGCGGATGGTGCTGGCGGTGATGAAGATCTCGGCCTCGCTGGAACGTGTGGGCGATTACGCCAAGAACATGGCCAAGCGCACCGAGGTGCTGTCCCAGATGCCCGCCATCGCCGGATCGGGCATGGCGCTGCGCCGGATGAGCCAGGCCGTGAACCGGATGCTGCAGGACGCGCTGGACAGCTATATCCGCCGCGACGCCGACCTGGCCCATGACGTGCGTCAGCGCGACCTGGAGGTGGACCAGATGTACAACGCGCTGTTCCGCGAGTTCCTGACCCACATGATGGAGGACCCGCGCAACATCACCCCCTGCATGCACCTGCATTTCATCGCCAAGAACGTCGAGCGGATGGGCGACCATGCGACGTCCATCGCCGAGCAGGTGGTCTATCTGGTCACGGGCGACCTGCCCGACGAGGCGCGCCCGAAAAGCAGCAGCGTCGTGGCCCCTGCGGCGGAGGTCTGAGGGATGGCGCGCCAGGCCCCCTGCGTGTTGGTCGTCGAGGACGAGGGCGCACAGCGCGAAGTCCTGCATTACAACCTCGAGGCCGAGGGTTTCGACGTGGTCATGGCCGACAACGGCGAGGACGCGCTGCTGCTGGTGGCGGAGGAGCAGCCGGACCTGATCGTGCTGGACTGGATGCTGCCGCGCGTGTCGGGCATCGAGGTCTGCCGCCAGGTCAAGGCCGATCCCGCGACCCGCAACATCCCGATCATCATGCTGTCCGCGCGCAGCGAGGAGGTCGACCGCGTCCGCGGCCTGGAGACGGGCGCCGACGATTACGTGGTCAAACCCTATTCCGTGGTCGAGCTGCTGGCCCGCCTGCGCACCCAGCTGCGCCGCACCCGCCCCGCCACGATGGGCGAGCGGCTGACCTTTGCGGACATCATCCTAGACGCCGCCGAACACCGGGTGTTCCGCGCCGGCCAGACGCTGCATCTGGGCCCGACCGAGTTCCGGCTGCTGTCCACGATGATGGAGAAGCCGGGCCGCGTCTGGACGCGCGAACAGCTGCTGGACCGGGTCTGGGGGCGCGACATCTATGTCGACACGCGCACCATCGACGTGCATGTGGGCCGCCTGCGCAAGGCGCTGATGAAGAACGGGGGCGACGACCCGCTGCGCACCGTGCGCGGCGTGGGCTATGCCCTGGGCTGAGGTCCGGACCTAGGCCGCCAGCCCCGCATAGATGCCGCCCTGGGACAGCAGGTCGGCATGGCTGCCCATCTCGACCACGCGGCCCCGGTCCATGACCACGATGCGGTCGGCGTTCCGGATCGTGCCCAGCCTGTGGGCGATCACCAGCGTGGTGCGCCCGACCGACAGGGCGTCCAGCGCCGACTGGATCTCGCGTTCGGTCTGGCTGTCCAGGGCGCTGGTCGCCTCGTCCAGGATCAGGATCGGCGGGTTCTTCAGGAAGGCCCGCGCGATGGCCACGCGCTGCTTCTGCCCGCCCGACAGCATCACCCCGCGTTCGCCCACGACCGTGTCCAGGCCCTGCGGCAGGCCTTCGATCATCTGCGCCAGCTGCGCCTTGGCGGCGGCCTGCGCGATCTCCATGTCCGAGGCGTCCAGGCGGCCATAGGCGATGTTCTCGCGCAGCGTGCCGCCGAAAAGGAACACGTCCTGGCTGACCAGGCCGATCTGGCGGCGCAGGCTGTGCAGGCGCATCGCGGGCAGGTCCATCCCGTCGACGACGATGCGCCCCTGGCTGGGTTCGTAGAACCGCGGCAGCAGCGCCAGCAGCGTGGTCTTGCCCGCGCCCGAGGGGCCGACGAAGGCCACCGTCTCTCCGGCGCGGATGTCCAGGTCGATCCCCGACAGGATCGGGCGGTCGGGGTCATAGGCAAAGCCCACCCCCTCGAACCGGATGTCGCCGCGCAGGGCGGGGGCGTCGATCGCGTCGGGTGCGTCGGCGATCTCGGGGTCGGTGGCCAGCAGCTCCTGATAGCGGCGGAATCCGGCGATGCCGCGGGGATAGGTCTCGATCACCGCGGCGATCTTCTCCAGCGGGCGATAGAAGACGCCCACCAGCAACAGAAAGCCCACGAAGCCGCCGGTGGTCAGTTCGCCCGACAGCACGAAGCCCGCGCCCATGACCATGACGATGACCTGCACAAGCCGCAGGCCCATGTACTGCAGCGCGCTGGACGCCGCCATCACGCGGTACGCGTCCAGCTTGGCCTGGCGATAGCGAGCGTTGTCGGCGGCGAAGAGATGGCTCTCATGCGCCTCGTTGCCGAAGGCCTGCACCACGCGGACGCCGCCCAGGGTCTCCTCCAAGCGCACGTTGAAATCGCCGACGCGGGAATAGATCGCGCGCCAGGTCGCCGTCATCCGCCCGCCATAGACGATCACCAGGGCCAGCATGGCCGGCACGATCAGCGCCACGATGACCGCCAGCTGCGGGTTGATCCAGAACATCAGCAGGAACGCGCCGACGAAGGTCATCAGCGCGATGAAGGCGTCCTCGGGGCCGTGATGGGCGACCTCTCCGATCTCCTCCAGGTCACGGGTGACGCGGGCGACCAGCTTGCCGGTGCGCGCACGGTCGTACCAGCGCCAGGACAGCCGCGTCAGATGGTCGAAGGCGCGGGCCCGCATCGCGGTCTCGATGTTGATGCCCAGCTTGTGCCCCCAGTAGATCACCACCGTCAGCAGCCCGGCATTGACCGCATAAAGCGCCAGCAGCCCCCCCGCCGCGGCCAGGGTCAGTGTCCAGTCGCCCTGCGGCAGCAGGTGGTCGATGAAGGCGGTGACGGCCAGCGGAAAGGCCAGCTCCAGCAGACCCGAGACGACCGCGCAGCCGAAATCCAGCCAGAACAGGCCCAGATGCGGACGATAGTAGGAAAAGAACTGTTTCAGCATGCGGCCTCTCAGGCGGGGATGGCGACGGGGCGTCCGTCGGGGCGGGTCAGGACCTGCATCGGCAGGCCATAGATGTCGTGCAGCGTGTCGGGGCGCATCAGGGCGTCCGGGCCGCCCTGCCAGACCAGCCGCCCGGCCTTCAGCGCCACGACATGGTCGCAGAACCGCGCGGCCATGTTGACGTCGTGCAGCACGATGACGGCACTGCGCCCCTGGTCGTGGCACATCGCGGCGACCAGGGCCAGCACCTCGACCTGGTGGGCGATGTCCAGCGCGCTGATCGGTTCGTCCAGCAGCAGCGTGCCCGCCTGCTGCGCGACCATCATGGCCAGCCAGACGCGCTGGCGTTCGCCGCCCGACAGGGTGTCGACCAGCCGATCGGCAAAGCCCGCAACCCCGCATTCGTCCAGAGCGCGGGCGACGGCGGCATGATCGGCGGGGCCGAAGCGGCCCAGGGCGCCGTGCCAGGGATAGCGGCCAAGGGCCACCAGTTCGCGCACCAGCATGCCATCGGCCGGGGGCGTGGTCTGGGGCAGGAAGGCCATGCGGCGGGCCAGGTCGCGGGCGGGCCAGTCGGCCAGGGCGCGCCCCTCGAACCGGGCGGTGCCGCCTGCCGGGACCTGTCGGGCCAGCGCGCGCAGCAGCGTGGATTTGCCCGACCCGTT
>NZ_JXYF01000072.1:0-36213 GCF_000967735.1 Paracoccus sp. S4493 | reverse complement strand
CGTCCGACGCCCCCCGCGGCACCATCGCCCGCGCCTTTCCGCAGGCCCGCGCCCATGAACCAGCGGCCGCGCCCCTGGCGGTCGAGCCGCGACCGGCCGACCGGGGGCCGCGCCGATGACCGACATTCCGTCCGTCGATTTCGACCGCTGGCAGCCGTCCTATGACCCGCCGCCGCCCGGCCATGTGTCGGGCAGCCGGTTGGAGCGGGTGCTGCGCCAGGGTCATTTCGCGGTCACCGCCGAACTGAACCCGCCCGACAGCGCAGACCCCGCGGATGTCTTTGCCGCCGCGCGCCCGCTGGCCCGGGTCGCCGACGCGATCAACGCGACGGATGCGTCGGGGGCCAACTGCCACATGTCGTCGATCGGCATCTCGGCCCTGCTGACGCGGGCGGGGATCGGGACGGTCTATCAGATATCCTGCCGCGACCGGAACCGCATCGCGATCCAGGGGGACGTGCTGGGGGCGGCGGCGATGGGGGTGCGCAACGTGCTGTGCCTGACCGGCGACGGGGTGGGGGTGGGCGATCAGCCCGGCGCGCGACCGGTCTTCGATCTAGATTCGATCTCGCTGCTGCGCACCATCCGGACGATGCGCGACGATGGCATGTTCCTGTCGGGCCGCCGCATCACCAGCCCGCCGCGCATGTTCCTGGGCGCGGCCGAGAACCCCTGCATCGCGCCGTTGGACTGGCGTCCCGACCGCTTGGCCAAGAAGGTCGAGGCGGGCGCGGACTTCATCCAGACGAACTATATCTTCGACGTCCCGACCTTCGCGCGCTTCATGGCGCGGGTCCGCGACCTGGGCCTGAACCGGCGGGTGTTCATCCTGGCCGGGGTCGGCCCGCTGGCCTCGGCCAGGGCCGCCCGCTGGATGCGCAGCAACGTTCCCGGTGTCCATATCCCGGACGCGGTGATCGCCCGGATGGAGCGGGCCGCCGATCCCGGCGAGGAGGGCAAGCGCCTGTGCATCGAGCTGATCCAGCAGATCCGCGCGATTGCGGGCGTCAGCGGCGTGCATGTCATGGCCTATCGCCGGGAACACCTGGTGTCCGAGATCATCGCCCAGTCCGGCGTGCGCGAGGGGCGCCCGGCGGACTGACCGCCGTCAGCGATGCGCCAGGTATTCTGCCGCCACATAGCCCGAGACGCTGGGCCGGTCGGCAAGCATGACCCTGCACCAGACCTTGCCGTCGGTGGTCACGCAGTTCTGGCGCGTCAGGCGCGTGCCGTCGGGCAGGCCGATGATGATCCTGTGGTTCAGCCCCGGCCCCTCGCGCAGCTTGAGAAGGTCGTCGGGGCCGGCACCCTGCACCACCGCGCCGGAGCCGACCGCGCAGGCCGTGACCGTCATGAGCGCAAGAAAGGCGGCAAGATATGGTCGCATTGTAGGTCCCTGATCGTTTCGCCGCCGATACGACACCATCGCGCCCATGACGGCAATCGGGTTCGCACCGGTCGCGGTCGATTGACTCTGCTTTGGATGCCGGAAAGGTGGCATTGCTCAAAGCATTGGGGCCACCGGTCAAGGGACGAACCTTTGACGGAAATTGTGTGCAAGGCGAGTTGGGTGGCCGATACTATTTTTCGTCGATGCCCTTTCTGCACGTTTAACGGCGATACCAGATCGTCTGCGCCGCTTTACAGCAAAAATATTGTATGCATTATCTGAAGGCGCCGGCGCTCGGGGAGGAGCGGCCGGATCACGGCGAGGGGCCGGGAATATCAGGGAGGAAGTGATGAAACACGCGATAGCGGCTGCCGTCATGAGCGGCGCGATGTGCCTGATGGCCGGGGATGCATCGGCCGAACGGACCTTGCGCATGACCGTCCAGGTCGGTGCCAACCACCCCGTCGGCGCGAACACCCATTATTTCGCCGAACAGCTGAACGAGATTTCCGGCGGCGAGATGACCGTGCGCGTCTTTGACAGCGCGTCGCTGTTCAAGGGGCAGGAGGTGCCGCAGGCGATCTCCAGCGGCGCGATCGACATGGGCATCGTGCTGGCCGACGAATATGCGGGGTCCGTCCCGGCAGCCGGCATCTTCTCGGTCGCGTTCATGTTCCCGGACTATCAGATCCTGGCGCGCGCCGCCGACCGTGAGGGCGCGTTCCGCACGACCTTTGACAACCTGCTGCTGGAGGCCGGGTCCAAGGTGCTGTGGTGGCAGGACTACGGTCCCGTGCAAATGCTGTCCAAGGGCGCGCCGGTCGTCTCTCCGGATGACATGCGCGGCAAGATGGTGCGTGCGACCGGCAAGCCGACCGGCGATCTGATCGAGGCCGTGGGCGGGTCGGCGGTGGTCGTCGGCGGCGCCGAGCAGTTCGTGGCCTATCAGCGCGGCCTGGTCGATATCGGGATGAGCGGGACCACCGCGGTCAAGTCGCGCGCGCTTTATGAGGTGATGGATCATGTCACCATGACCAGCCACGGCCTGGCCGAATTCATCGCGGTCATCAACCCGGCCCTGTGGGACAGCATGTCCGAACAGGAGCAGGGCTGGATAACCGAGGCCGCCATCCGCGCCGAGGAGAAGATGCGCGCCGAGACCGAGGCCGAGAATGTCGAGGCCGCGCAGTGGCTGGCCGAGAACGGCCATGCGACCGTCACCGAACTGACGCCCGAGCAGATCGCCGTCTGGCAGGAGGCCACCCGCCCCGCGGTCGAGCAGTTCCGCCAGGAGGCGGGCGAGGCGGGAGACCAGCTTCTGACGGCGCTGGACGCGCTGCGCTGAGGGCAGGGGCATGACTGCATCCCGTGGCGCGCTGCGCCTGGCGGACGGGCTGTCGCTGATCGCGGCGCGCCTGTCCGAGGTGGGCATCGTCGCCATGACGATGCTGCTGACCTATGAGGTGGTGGCGCGCTATGTCTTTCGCGCCCCCACGCATTGGACATCGGACGTCGCGACCACGGTGATGATCTGGCTGACCTTCCTGGCGATGGGCTATTGCCTGCGCGACGGGCACATGATCCGCATCACCGCCGTCATCGGGCAACTGCCCCCCGCAGGCCGCAAGGCGGCCGAGGCGCTGAGCCTTGTGGCGATTCTGGGGTTCTCGATCTTTGTTCTGTGGGTCGCTACGGGGTCGATGCTGGATTCGATCGCCTTCGGACGGCGCCAGCCATCAATGCTGCGGATGCCGACATGGATCGCCGAACTGCCGATCATCCTTGGCTTTGCGATCCTGGCCTTGCAGGCGCTGGCGGACCTGATCCGGCTGCCGGGCCGTCCCGCCCCCGATTTCGCCAGCAGCGCCGAACAGGAGCTGTCGCACAACGCCCCTGGGGAGGCCGGACGATGACCCCGTTCCTGATCTTCGGCGCGCTTCTCGCGCTGCTGATGACCGGCATTCCGGTGGCCTTCACGCTGGGCATCCTGGGTGCGGGGCTGTTGGCCATCGACGGGTTGCCGCTGTCGATGGTCGCCAGCACGCTGTTCGGCGGCATCAACGATTTCGTGCTGCTGGCCATCCCGCTGTTCCTGCTGATGTCGAACCTGCTGCTGCGCGGGGGGATCGGGCGCGACCTGTTCGTCGCGATGCAGAGCTGGGTCGGGCATTGGCCCGGCGGCCTGGGCATCGCGGCGCTGCTGTCCTGCGGGGTCTTCTCGGCCATTTCGGGAAGCTCGATCACCACGGCCGCGACCGTCGGCACCGTTGCCATCCCCGAGATGGTCAAGCGCGGCTATTCGCGCAGCCTGACATTGGGCCTGATGGCCGCGGGCGGCACGCTGGGGATCATCATCCCGCCCTCGGTCCCGCTGATCATCTATGGCGCGATCACCGAACAAAGCATCGGTCAGCTGTTTCTGGCCGGCGTCGGTCCGGGCATCCTGCTGATCGTGCTGTTCGGCGTCTATGTGGTCATCGCATCGGCGATTCAGGGCACCCATCAGGCGATGCCGCGCGCGACCTGGCCCGAACGCCTGGCCGCGACGCGGCGCGCCCTGCCGACGCTGCTGCTGGCGGGCACGATCCTGGGCGGCATCTATGGCGGGATCTTCACCCCGACCGAGGCCTCGGGCATCGGCGCGTCCGTCGCGTTGCTGATCCTGGCGGCGGGCGGGCGGCTTAGCCGTGCGGTGTTCCTGGGCGCGGTGCGCGACACGGTCAAGACGACGACGGTCATCTTCCTGATCGTCATCGGCGCCAAGATCTTCGGCCAGGCGATCACCCTCTATCAGCTGCCCGCGCAACTGGCCTGGCTGTTCGAGGACTACTTCAACACGGCGACGCTGGCGCTGCTGCTGATCGCGGTCATGCTGATCTTCATCGGCTTCTTCCTGGAGAGCATGTCGATGCTGCTGATCATGGTGCCGGTGCTGATGCCGACGGTGATCGCGCTTGGCATCGATCCGATCTGGTTCGGCATCTTCTTCGTGCTGCTGATCGAGGTCGCGCTGATCACCCCGCCGGTTGGGCTGAACCTGTTCGTGATCCAGTCGCTGGACCGCGCGCCATTGTCGGTGGTGGCCAAGGGCGCGCTGCCCTTTGTCGCGATCATGCTGGGGTCGGTGTTCCTGATCGCGCTGTTCCCGCAGATCGTCCTGGCGATACCGGGGCTGTAGTGATCGGCGCCCGGCCGGACGGCCGGGCGCCGATGCAGGTCAGGCGCCGAACCAGCCTGCGCGGGCCAGCTGGCCGGTGATCTTGTCCGGCACGCGTTCGGCCAGCCACTCCACCAGCAGGGCCAGCCGGTCGTGATCCAGGCCGGTGTCGATCCCCTCGCGGTGCAGCAGGTAATGCACGTCCTCGGTCGCGATGTTGCCGGTGGCGCGGGGCGCGAAGGGACAGCCGCCAAGCCCCCCGATGGACGCATCGATGATGCCGGCGCCGCGTTCCAGCGCCGTCATCAGGTTGGCATATCCGGTGTTGCGCGTGTTGTGCAGGTGCACGCCCCAGGCAAGGCCGTCCAGCGCGTCGCGGCAGGCGTCATGGACCCGCGCGATGTCGCGGGGGGCGGCGACGCCGATCGTGTCGGCCAGCACGATCCGGTCGGCGCCCGCCGCGCGCAGCGCCTCTGCCATCTGCGCGATCCGCGCGGGCGCGATCTCTCCCTCGAACGGGCAGCCATAGGCGGTGGCGATCACGCCGGTCAGCTGCCGCCCGGCCTGGCCGACCATCGGCGCCACGGCGGCAAAGGCCGCGAGGCTGTCGTCGCTGCCCATGTTCTGGTTGCGCCGGCAGAACGTGTCCGACGCGACGACCGCAAAGCGCAGTTCGCGCACCCCGGTCGCCAGGGCCCGTTCGGCCCCCCTGCGGTTCAGGACCAGGGCCGACAGCTGGACCGCCGGCAGGGGCGGCAGCGCGGCCAGCACCGCCTCGGCATCAGCCATCTGCGGGACGCGGGCCGGGTTCACCATGCTGACGGCTTCGATCTGGCGCAGCCCCGCGGCCGCCAGTTCGGCGATCAGATGCGCCCGTTCCTGGACCGAGAACAGGCGCGGCAGGTTCTGCAGCCCGTCGCGCGGGCCGACCTCGCAGATCGTGACGCTCATATCACGCCCCGCGCCTTGAGATCCTCGATCGTCTCCTCGCCAAGGCCGATCCGGGCATAGATCTCGGCGTTGTGCGCGCCCACCTGCTGCGGGCCCAGCCAGGCGATGTCGCCGGGCGTCTCGGACAGGACCGGGAAGACGCCGGGGACGGTGATCGTGCCGAAGTCATCGTCGTGATGGTCACGCACCATGCCGCGTTCGCGGAAGTGCGGGTCCTGGACCACCTCGGCGATCGAGTTGATCGGGCCGAAGACCACGCCGAACTGTTCCAGCCGCGCGGTCAGGTCGGCCACGTCCAGCGACGCGGACCAGGTCGCGATCATCGAATCCAGCAGCTCCGCGTTCTCGCCCCGCGCGATATGGGTCACGAAGCGCGGATCGTCCGCCAGATGCGGCTGGCCCATCGCCTGCGTCAGACGGCGGAACATCGCATCCACATTGGCCGCGATCACCACATAGGTGCCGTCCCTGGCCGGATAGATGTTCGACGGCGCGATCTTGGCAAGCCCGGTGCCGGACGGCTGGCGGACCTCTCCGGCCTTGGAATATTCCGTGACCGTGCTTTCCAGCATTGCAAAGCAGCTTTCGGTGATGGCCGCGTCCACCACCTGGCCGCGCCCGCCGTTCCGGTCGCGGTGATACAGCGCCATCATCATCCCCTCGAACGCGAACAGCGCCGTCAGCGTATCACCAAGCGAGATGCCATAGCGCGGCGGCGGCATGTCCGGATAGCCGTTGATATAGCGCAGGCCCGACATCGCCTCGCCCACCGACGCAAAGCCGGGTCGCGCCGCATAGGGGCCGGTCTGGCCAAAGCCCGAGACTCGCACGATCACCAGCCCGGGGTTCAGGGCGTGCAGCTGCTCCGGGCTCATGCCCCACCGTTCCAGGGTGCCGGGCTTGAAGTTCTCGATCAGGACATCGGCCTGCGCGATCAGCGACCGCGCCAGCTCCTGCCCCTCGGCGGCACGCAGGTTGATCGAGACCGATTTCTTGTTGCGTGCCATGATCGGCCACCACAGCGTCTTGCCCTCGTGCTGCAGGCGGCCCCAGCTGCGGATCGGATCGCCGCTGCCCGGCGCCTCGACCTTGATGACCTCGGCCCCGAAATCGGCGCAGCGGCTGCCGACGAACGGTCCCGCCAAAAGCTGCCCCATCTCGACGACCCGCAGGCCCTGCAGCGGCCCGAACGGTGCTATCCCTGTCATCGCCATCCCTCCCTGATGCGTTCATGACAGGTTTAATCCGTGCGGCCTGAAATTTGTATCCATTTTTTAGACTTAAAAATGATTTTCTACGGTTCCAGTGAAGCATTCCGGCTTTCCTGCACTCATTGCCGGGGATTGTAATGCCCCCGACCAGATGATGAACTGCCCCCCAGCAGCACGTGGCGGAAGGGTTCGAGATGCAGCCGGAATCAGCGGAAAGTGCGTCCAGGCGGGCCTATCGCGAACTGCGCCAGGCGATCCTGGAGCGACGCCTGCCGTCCGACCGCAAGGTGACCGAGGTCGGGCTGGCCGAGGACCTGGGCATCTCGCGCACGCCCATCCGCGAGGCGATCAAGCGCCTGCTGCTGGAGGGACTGCTGGAGCGTCGCAAGGGGCAGGGGCTGTGGTGCGTGGTCCCCGACGCCGACGAGGTCCGCGAGATCTTCGAACTGCGGTTGCGGCTGGAATCCTATGCCGCCGCCAAGGCCGCCGAACGCGCGACGCCCGCCCAGATCGAGGCGCTGACCGCCTCCGCCCACCGCATGCAGGCGCTGGCGCAGGTCGCCGAGGACAGCGAGGCCCTGATCGCCGGCATCGACCAGGAAAACGCCCGGTTCCACGCGCTGATCGCCGAGGCGACGCAGTCCCCCAGGCTGATGCACCTGATCCGCGCGACGGTCGACGTGGCGCTGGTCACGCGCACCTTCCGCCGCTTCACGCCCCAGCAGCGGCGCCGTTCGGCCCAGCATCACCTGGAGATCGCCGCCGCCATCGCCGCCCGCAAGCCGCACTGGGCCGAACGCATGATGCAGGTCCACATCCTGTCCGCCGAGGATACGATGGACAGCGATCCCGCCCCGGACGCGTCCGCCGAAAGCCTGTTCCAGGCCGGCGGCCATGACTGATCGCACCCGACCAACCATCGGAACGCGGCCATCTGCGGTGCCGGTATCCTGCCGGATTTGCGGCGTATGACCTGGTTGCCGGTGGGCCCGCACGCAACGTCCCGATCAAAGGCGATGGCATGAGATTTCGCCTGGCCGAACCTTCTGATGCCCCGATGCTTGCCGCCATCTCGATCGAGGTCTGGCTGGGCACATACATCCGTCGCGGCGTCAGCGACGCTTTTGCCACCTACGCCCTGACACAGTTCACACCCGCAAGGCTGGCCACGGTGATCGGCGACCCGGACGAACATGTCATCGTCTCTCAGAACGACGACGGGCCGGACGCGTTCATCCGCATCAGCAGCGGAAAGGCGGCGCCCGTCGCTGGCTGCTCCACGACCGAGATATCCACCCTCTATGTCCAGCCGCGGCACCAAGGCCGCGGTCTTGGTCGGGCGCTTCTCCACCAGGGATTGGACCATGCGGCGGGCAAGGGCGCCGGTTCGGTCTGGCTGACCACGAATGTCGAGAACGCCCCGGCGATCGCCTTCTATGAAGGGAGCGGGTTCGACAGGGTCGGCACCACGGCGTTCCGGATCGCCGATCAGGCCTATCCGAACGCCGTGTTCAGCCGCGCCACCGCCCGATAGGGCCACGACACCACGGCGCGCCGGACGGGAATGCCGCCGGGGTGGATTGCGGCGGTCATCCCGTCCGTCCGAACGGCATTTGCTGCATTTGAGCGTGGCCGGGGCGTGTAGCGGCTGGACCGGATCGTTGCGGTCCTGTACCGTTCTCTCCTAAGTTGAAGCATCATGTACCATTTCATCCCGAAGATTTGCAGCCATCGGAGCGTTTGACGATGTTCGACCTCGAAGCCCCCGACGATCTGGTTCTTGTTCAGGACGCGATCCTGGTGCCACCGCCCGTTGACGGGCGGGGCCGCCAGCAGGCGTCGGGCGTTCTGACACCCGACGGGCGGATGGTCGAAAACTCGATCAGCTGGTCGAACAGCCGGGAGCCCGTGAACGCTGCGCCCGCCATGCCCGACACGGTCGAAACCCTGTCCGGCTGCTGGATGTTCGGGGGAACGCTGTACGGTCATTTCGGCCATTTCATCACCGAAAGCTTTGCCCGTGCATGGGCGCTGGACGCGCTGCGGGGCCAGATCGATGGCGTGCTGTTCACGCCCAAGCAAAGCTCGGCCAACCTGGAACCGATGCTCAAGGCCCTGCGGCCGCTGATGGATTCGCTTGGACTGGATGTGCCGGTCCGCTGCATCACCACGCCCACCCGGGTCGAGCGTCTGCACGTGCCGCGCCAAGGCGTCGGCATGGGCGATCTGACCGTCGGCAGCGCCAAGTTCCGCGACTTTGTCGGCGCGCATGCCGGCGCGGGGATCGACCCGGCGGGGCCCGAACGGATCTATGTCTCGCGCAGCCTGCTGCCCGCGCAGCGCGGCGGCCTGATCGCCGAAAGCTTGCTGGAAGGGTATCTGGCCCAGGAAGGCTATCAGATGTTCCATCCGCAAAAGCACCCGGCCGCGGTCCAGATCGCGCATTACAAGGCGGCGCGGGACATCATCACGGTCGACTGCTCTCCGCTGCACATGATGGCCTATGTCGGCAATGCCGCGCAGCGGGTGGCGATCCTGACCCGGCGCAGCATGGACTTTGCACCCGGCTTCGTCCGCCAGCTGCAGACCTTCACCGGCATGACCGCGTTCGAGATCAACACCTTGGAACGCGACTGGGTTCAGGGCGGCGCGCTGCGCCCCGGACGTGGGTCGTTTGGCGAGATGGACTTTCCGCGGACTTGGCGGATGCTGCGCGATCGCGGCATGATTAGCGGCGACACGCCATGGCCGGCACTGACCGACAGCCAGCGCGACGCGGATCTGCAGCGAATCGCCGACCTGCACGGACAGGCCTTCAACCCGTTGGACGAAAATCTGGAACGTCACGCCAGAAGAACGGCCAAGGTCTCGGCATGAGGGGCCATGATCTCTCGGCATCGGGCAGGTCCAGCCGGGTGTCGCCGGCCCGATGACCGGCAGCAACGTGTCCGACGGCTCGACCCCGGGGTCGGATGGCGCATCGGTGCCCGCGCCCATGGTCCTGACGCTGCCTGACACCCCGGACAGTCAGGTCGCCGCGGTCACGCTGCGGGGCTAGCGCGACCTTTCGCTCAGGGCGCATCCGCCCGGCACGGTTCTGTCCGCCGGGCCGGATGGGATCGTTATTGTCCGGGGCACCAGCCTGCGATGCGTCCTGCCTGCGACGGCGTTGCTGCAGGCAGAGGCCATTCTGGTCGAAATATGCTTTTCACAGAAAGAGCCATCTCCGCACGGCACCCTGCTGTCATTGATCGATCAGAGCGGGCTGAGTTTGTCGTTCCGCGATATGGGAACCCGTTGGGTTGCGAGGGTCGGGACCGCCCGGGTTGATTTCGCAAGCAAGCTGAACACGCGCCGGACGGTCTGCTTTGTATTTACCGCGTCCGGCCATCTGCTGACCTGTCATGACGATGGACTGATCGAAGAGGCCGCAGCCTTCGATGCAATGCCGCTGTTGCAGATTCGACAGATTCACGCCGGTACCAAGGCCGCCGTGACACTTCATGATCTGACGCTTCAGGTTCTGAACGAAACCGATATCGGTACACTGCGCGACTGGCTTTCGTCCCGCCGCGGCGGCGCAGACGAAGCGGTGAGCGGATCACCGTTGCAGATTCATTTCAATGGCCAATCCTTGGCCCTTGGTCCCGATGTCCCCGCTGTCGACAAGCTTGCGCTGGCTGACATCGCCCGTCTGAATGTGCAAATGCTGAGCGGAATCCACACCGGGCCCGAGCATCGCATCATTGAGCTGCAGGGCTTGCAGAAGCGCAGCGGTCCTGTTGCGCTGTCTGAGGCCGAGTTCACGCGTGTCAGGATATCCAAGCCGGTTCCGCCGGCCCTGCCAATGGCGCAGGCCCTGGTTGGACACGGGGATGAGGCAGAGGACGTTCAGCGTTTCGCGCCGATCAGCATCTCCGGAAATCCCGTCGCCGGTCAGTCGATCGCGCTGTTGGAGGACCCCGACGGGTTGGTCCGTCACAACATGGACATGATCATCGACGGCACGCACCTTGCATATCTGCGGGAGGGGAGCGCGCCAGAGACGGTCGTCTATTTCTGGATCCGGGGAGAAGCCGACCGCCAGGCCGCGCCGGGTGTGTATCTGAACGCCTTGCAGGCGCACTGGAACCGCATCCGGGCCCGGCTGGACGATCTTTACCCCGCCGCGCGAAAGATAATCCTGTTGATGCAGACCGCGGGGTCGGACCAGTCGCATCACGGCAGCGACACGAACCATGCCGCCGCCGATCAGCTGGCCTTCGTGGCCGGGCGCGACGATGCCGTGATTGTGGGGCCGATCTATCCCTCGGCCCTGTCCGACCGCGTGCACCCGGACCTGCATCATTCCCGCATCATGGGAGAGCTGGCGGCATGGGCCCTGCAAGAAACCATGGCAGGGCGCGGCTGGACGATCCCGCGCCCGACCGCACGGCGTCAGGGCGACCGGATCACGTTGCGCTTTGCCCTGCGCCCGGACGAAGCCCTGGCGGGCCATCAGGCCTCGCCCTATGGCGGCCGGGGCATCGACGCGTTTCTGGGCGTCGAGGTCACCGGCGGCGGCATGATCACCGCGCTGGCCCTTGACGGCCATGATCTGCACCTGACCATCGACGGGCCGGTTATTGGCGTGCGCTATGCGATGCAGCGCCAGAACATGCGGGTCGAGGGGAATGCCCATCCGGCCCGCCGCGGCCTGTTGCGCACGACGCTGTCGCGCCCGGCCGTTCACCTGCCGGGGACGATGCTGCACCGCTGGCTGCCAGGCTTCGAGATCGACGTCTAGACAGGTCGGCCTTGCGGGTCGGATCAGCTGTCTGAAATGTCATGGAAAGTCTAATGGTGGAGCCAAGGGGAATCGAACCCCTGACCTCTTGAATGCCATTCAAGCGCTCTACCAACTGAGCTATGGCCCCACCGTGAGGTCCGCGAAGCGCGTCTGCGCCGCCGCGTGTGGGGTCTATAGGAGGGGGCGCGGCGGGGTGCAAGCGGAAAATCGGCGGTGCCGTGCAGTTTCCGGAAATTGTCCCGGCAGGCCTGTGCGGCGCTCCGCATTGGTGCGCCGCAACGAAGAAGGCCGCGCCATTTCGGGCGCGGCCTTGGGTCTTATTCCTCTTCGTCGCCCGCGACATCGGCGATGTCGTCCAGCGACACGTCGCCGTCGTCGTCGTCCTCTTCCAGCAGGTCGTCGTCGATCTCGCCCGCGTCGTCGGCGATATCCTCTTCGTCGTCGACGAGTTCGTCGTCATCGTTCGCCGCGGCCGTCTTCTCGGTCACCAGCGTCTTGCCGCGACCATCGGTCAGGCTGGTCACCGTGAACGTGTTCCCGCAGGCCGGGCAGGTCATCGGATCTGCCTTCAGGTCGTAAAAGCGGGTGGCGCAATGCGGGCACAGGCGTTTGGTGCCCCATTCCTCTTTGGGCATGGTATTCTCCTTCAGCCGCGATTAGGGGAAATCGGGTGATCCCCTGCCACAGAGGCCAAGGGGTGTCAAAGGCTTTATCTGGCAGGCCAAGGCGGGCATGGCAAGCGGCGATCAGCGGATCATCATCGAAGAGGGGCTGGCGGTGCGTCTGCGGCGGTCGTCGCGCGCACGGCGGATGACCCTGCGCGTGCCCCGCGACGGGTCGGGCGCGGTGCTGACCCTGCCCGTGGGGGTACCCCTGGCCGAGGGGCAGGATTTCGCGCGGTCGCGCCGGGACTGGCTGCGCGCGGCGGTGGGCCGGCTGCCCCTGCGACAGGCTGCGGTGCCCGGCGCGGCCCTGCCGGTCGAGGGGCGGGCGCTGATCCTGACACCGGCGCCGGTGCGGCGCGCCCAGGTTCAGGACGACCGCCTGCTGATCCCCGAAGGACGCCCGGCGGGCTCCGTTGCGGCCGCCTGGCTGAAGCATCTGGCGATGCTGCGCCTGCGGGTGGCCTGCGACCGGTTCGCGGAGGCACTGGGGCGGCCTTATGCCGCCATCGCCCTGCGCGACACGCGGTCCCGGTGGGGCAGCTGTACCCATGACGGGCGGCTGATGTTCTCGTGGCGCCTGGCGATGGCGCCGCCGGTCGTGCTGGACTATGTCGCGGCGCACGAGGTCGCGCATCTGGCGCATATGGATCATTCGGCCCGGTTCTGGGCCCAGGTCGAGACGCTGATGCCCGGTCATGCCCCGCATCGGGCGTGGCTGCGCGCGCAGGGGGGCGATCTGATGCTGTGGCGGTTCCGCGATTGACGCAGCCCGGATTTGTGATCACATCATGGCCATGAGCCCGACCGACCCCACCGCCCATGAACGCCTGTATCGCAGCCTGCGCAGCCAGATCATGCTGGGGGAACTGCCGCCGGGCAAGGCGCTGACGCTGCGCGGCATCGCGCGCGATCACAACCTGTCGATGACCCCCGCGCGCGAGGCCGTGCGCCGCCTGGTCGCCGAAGGCGCGCTGACGCTGTCGGGATCGGGACGCGTGGCCACACCGGCCCTGTCCGACGACCGGATCGAGGAACTGGCCGCCCTGCGCGCGCTGATCGAGCCCGAGCTGGCGGCCCGCGCCCTGCCGCGGGCGCATTTCGCGCTGATCGACCGTCTGGCGGTGATGAACGGACGGATCGCGGATGCCGTCGAGCGCCACGATGCCGTGGGTTATATCCGCTGCAACCTGGATTTTCACCGCATGCTGTATCTGCGGGCGCAGGCTCCCGCGATGCTGGCCATGCTGGAGACGATCTGGCTGCAGCTGGGACCGACGATGCGCGCGCTTTATGGTCGTGTGCGGCGCAACGAACCGCCGCGCCATCACCGCATGATCCTGGCCGCGCTGCGCGCCGGCGACGAGCCCGCGCTGCGCCTGGCGGTGCGGGCCGACGTGACGCACGGCCTGCGGCACCTGACCTCGACCGAGGGCGCCTGACGGCAATGTGACTTTGCCCGCGCGCCCCGCCGGGCATCATGGCATCCCGACCACAGGAGATGCCCGATGATCGACCGCCGTCAGCTGTTGCGAAGCCTGGCCATCGCCGCGCCGTCCGTGCTGGGCATCGGGGCGGTGGGGCAGGCGCTGGCCCAGGATGCCCGTGCCGCCCGGCTGATCGCCGCGAACGTCTGCCAGGTGACTCCGGCGACGACGCAGGGGCCGTTCTACTTCGATCCGCGCCTGATGCGCGGCGACATCCGCGACGGGCGTGCGGGCTATCCGCTGGCGCTGCGGTTGCAGGTGGTGGATGCGGCCTGCCGGCCCATCCAGGGCGCGCGGGTGGATGTCTGGCATTGCGACGCGCAGGGCAACTACAGCGGCTATCCCGGCCAGCAGCAGGGCGACCTGAGCGGAGAGACCTTTCTGCGCGGCGCGCAGGTGACCAACCAGGCCGGGCGGGCGGCGTTCCGCACGATCTGGCCTGGATGGTATCAGGGCCGCACGGCGCATGTGCATTTCAAGGTGCTGCTGGGGGGACGCGACCTGCTGACCGGTCAGATCTTCTTTCCCGACCGCTTCAGCCGTGCGGTCTTCGACCAGCTGCCCGATTACGCCCGCGACAGCACGCGGGGGCGGATCTTCAACGATCAGGACGGCATCGCGCGCCGCGCGGGGCAGGGCGCCTATGCCGAGGTCACGCAGGTCGAGGGCGGGTTCGAGGCCGCGATGGTCATCGGGCTGGCCGATGACCGCGGGGCGCTGTTGTCGCGGTCCTAGCCCTGCACGCCCATCGGCGGCAGGCCCAGATTGCCGAACTGGACGTTGGGCAGGGCCGAGGGGATGACGCGGGTGTATTTCGTCCCCTCGATCGCCGCACCGGCGATCAGGCCCGACTGGCCGAAGATCATCGCCACGACCGGGAACTGGGCGCTGAACGTATCGGCACCCACCGCCATGCCGCCCGACGGCAGCGCGTAATAGGCCCCGGCACCCGCGGTCCAGCCCGGTGCCGCGCGGAACGCGGTCAGCGCCTGTTCGTCCTGGAAGATCAGCACATGCGCGTATTGCTGCGCACCCGCCTGAAGCCCGACGGTCGCGCGGGTGGCCGAGTAATAGTCGACGGTCTGCCCGCCGATCCGCAGCGCGCCCTGGCCATAGGCGCCGCCGAAGCCAAGCGCGGCCTCGGTCATCAGGGGCATGTACAGCACGCCGCGGGCGTTCTGCAGCAGGGGTTGGGATGCGGGATAGGTGGTCACCAGATACTGGTGCGTCTGGTCGACGCGCGCATCCAGCTGGGCGGCCGCGTCGCTGCCGACCGCGTTGCTGCAGCCGGCGGCCAGCAGGGCCGCGCCCCCGGTCAGCAGCAGGTTGCGACGGGACAGGTGGATCGGGTGGGTCATGTGTCGCCTCGTGTCGGGGTGCGGGGCTCGTCTCGGCCCGTTGGCGCGCAAGATACGCCAGCCACCGGCGTCATGCCAGCATTTCGGCCACCGTCGGCGCAAAGTAGCTAAGCACCCCGTCGCAGCCCGCGCGGCGGAAGCCCAGCAGGCTTTCCACCATCGCGTCGCGCGACAGCCAGCCGTTGCGGATCGCCCCCTCGATCATCGCGTATTCGCCGCTGACCTGATAGGCGAAGGTGGGCGCGCCGAATTCGTCCTTCACGGCCCGGCAGATGTCCAGATAGGGCATGCCGGGTTTCACCATGACCATGTCCGCGCCCTCGGCCAGGTCGCGCGCGACGCAGCGGATCGCCTCGCCGCGGTTGGCGGGGTTGATCTGATAGGTCTTCTTGTCGCCCACCAGCCGGCCCGACGCGCCCACCGCGTCGCGGAACGGCCCGTAGAACGCGCTGGCGAATTTCGCGGCATAGGACAGGATCGCGACGTTCTTGTGGTCATGGCGTTCCAGGGCGGCGCGCAGGGCGGCGATGCGCCCGTCCATCATGTCGCTTGGCCCCAGGATGTCCGCGCCGCAATCGGCCTGGACCAGCGCCATGCGCACCAGCGCCTCGATGGTCTCGTCGTTCAGGATCTCTCCGTCCCGGACCAGCCCGTCATGGCCGTTGGCGTTATAGGGGTCCAGTGCGATGTCGGTCATCACGACCAGGTCGGGGACCTCCTCCTTGACCGCGCGGATGGCCAGGTTGCCGATATTGTCGGGATCCCATGCGCGGGCGCAGTCGTCGGTGCGGCTGGCCTGGTCGGAATGGGGAAAGATGCAGATCGCGGGGATGTTCAGCCGCGCTGCCCGCTCCGCCGCCCGCCGCGCGCCGTCCAGGGTCAGGCGTTCGACCCCGGGCATCGAGGCGATCTCGCCCTCGGCGCCGGCGACCTCGGTCACGAAGATCGGCCAGATCAGGTTGGCGGGGGTCAGGTTCCGTTCCGACACCATCGCGCGGATGTTGGCGTTGCGGCGCAGCCGGCGCAGGCGGCCGGCGGGGAAGGGGGCGATGATGGGACTGGCCATGGGGGCCTCCTGTCTGGGGTGGGGCAACCGTGCCGCTTTTCCTTGGTTGAAACCCGTTCTAAGGTCGCGCGCAGACAAGGACAAGGAACTGCCCGTGCCGCAATTCGACAACCTGATCGGGCTTCTGGGCAGCCGGTCCTTTTCGACGATCTGGTTCTGGCTTGTGCTGATCGGCATGTGGTCGGTCGCCGGCCGCAGCGTGCTGGGCATCCCGACCGAGGTGCTGGCCCGCGCCCGGGCGTCGCTGGCGGGGGACGATGCGCAGGGACCGGCGGTCATCACGCTGCTGGACTGGCTGTCGCTGATCCTGCCCCGCTGGCAGCTGCGCCCGCGCGAGGGGGCGGCCTTTCTGGGCGTCACCAGTTTCCTGATGACCTCGCTGGCGGTGCTGGGTTTCGTCTTCTGGCTGGAGATGGCGCAGGCGCTGACGCTGCTGCTGCTGCCGTTCTGGGTGCTGTTCTGGATGCGCGTGCGCCTGGCACGGCGTCTGGTGCCGCTGGTCCATGCCGCGCAGGAGGGGGGCGCCCCCGTGTCGCAGGCGGCGGGCGATGCGGCCCGCGCGATGGTCTGGCACAAGCGGTTCGTGACGATCCTGTCGATGATCGCGGTCGCGGTGACGGCCTTGTGGGGGGCATTGTGGACGGTCCTGCATCCTGTGGGCTTCTGACCCGCTTGACTTCCCCGCGCAGCCGCTTAGGTCAGCATCCATGTCCGACAAGCTGATCCTGTCCGGTGCGCCCGAAGGCTATGACGCCGCGCTGATCGCGCGCGAGGCGGCGCGACCCGAGAACCGTGGCGCGCCCGTGATCCACGTGGCCCGCGACGACCGCCGCATGGAGGCAATGCGCCAGGCGCTGACCTTCATGGCACCGCATCTGCCGGTGCTGGATTTCCCGGCCTGGGACACGACGCCCTATGACCGCATCTCTCCGGCGCCCGAGGTTCAGGCCGCGCGCATGGCGACGCTGGCGGGGCTGGCGCAGGGGCGCATCAAGGGACCGTTCGTCCTGCTGACCACGCTGAACGCCGTGCTGCAGCGGGTGCCGGCCCGCGATCTGGTCCGCGGCACCGCCTTCATCGCGCGCGTGGGCGACCGCATCGACGAGGTCGCCCTGCGCGAGTTCCTGGTGCGCATGGGGTTCGCGCAGACCGCGACCGTGACCGACCCGGGCGATTACGCGATCCGCGGCGGCATCATCGACATCTATCCCCCCGGCACCACCGGCCCGATCCGCATGGACTTGTTCGGCGACGTGCTGGACGGCGCGCGGCGGTTCGATCCCGACACGCAGCGCACCACCGAAAAGCTGGACCGGATCGAGCTGGCGCCGATGTCCGAGGTCATCCTGGACGAGCCCTCGATCACCCGGTTCCGCCAAAGCTATCGCACCGAGTACGGCGGCGGGACCAGCGACCCGCTGTACGAAAGCGTCAGCGCGGGCCGCAAGACGGCCGGCATGGAACATTGGCTGCCGTGGTTTCACGTCCGGATGGAGAGCCTGTTCGACTATGCCCCCGGCGCGTCGGTGGTGCTGGACGATCACATCGGCCAGGTGATCGACGCCCGCCGCACGATGATCCGCGAACAGTTCGAGGCGCGTCGCGCCGCGATGGCCGCCAAGGGGCGGGCCGACACGGTCTATAAGCCCGTGCCGCCCGACGCGATGTTTCCGACCGATGCCGAATGGGACGCCTGGCTGGCCCCGCACCGGGTGCTGCGCCTGTCGGTTCTGCAGCAGCCGCCCGGGCCGGGCGTGCTGGACGCGGGCGGCCGCCAGGGGCGCAACTTTGCCCCCGAACGCCAAGCCGAGCAGATCAACCTGTTCGGCGCGCTTGCCGATCACGTCAAGGCGCTGGCGCGCACCCACCGCGTCATCATCGCCAGCTTTTCCGACGGTGCACGCGAACGCCTGTCCGGTCTTCTGACGGACGAGGGGCTGGCCGGGGCCAAGCCCATCGCGGACATCCGCGACCTGCCGGACCAGCCGGGCAGCATCGGCCTGACCGTCTGGCCCCTGGACGAGGGTTTCGTGGCCGACGGCAGCGCCTTGGGGCGGCTGGCGGTGATCTCGGAACAGGATGTGCTGGGCGACCGGCTGATCCGTGGCGCCAAGAAGCGGCGCAAGGCCGACAACTTCCTGAAGGACACCCAGACCCTGTCGCCGGGCGATCTGGTCGTGCATGTCGAACACGGCATCGGCCGATACACCGGCATCGAGACGATCATGGCGATGAAGGTGCCGCATGACTGCGTGGCGCTGGAATATGCAGGCGGCGACCGGCTGTTCGTGCCGGTCGAGAACATCGAGCTGCTGTCGCGGTACGGCCACGAGGAGGGCCTGCTGGACCGGCTTGGCGGCGGAGCCTGGCAGGCCCGCAAGGCCAAGCTGAAGGAACGCATCAAGCTGATCGCCGACAAGCTGATGCGCGTCGCCGCCGAACGCCTGCTGCGTCCCGCCCCGGTGCTGGAGCCCGACGACCACGACTGGCAGGCCTTTGCCGCGCGCTTCCCCTACAGCGAGACCGACGACCAGCTGTCCGCCATCGAGGACGTGGCCGGCGATCTGGCCATCGGCCGCCCGATGGACCGCCTGATCGTGGGCGACGTGGGCTTCGGCAAGACCGAGGTCGCCATGCGCGCGGCCTTCATCGCGGCCAGCCAGGGGATGCAGGTCGCCGTCGTGGCCCCCACGACCCTGCTGGCCCGCCAGCACTACCGCAGCTTCGTCGAACGGTTTCGCGGCACCGCCATCACCGTCCGCCCGCTGTCGCGCTTTGTCAGTGCCAAGGACGCGTCGGCCACCCGCACCGGCCTGTCGGACGGCAGCGTGGACATCGTCGTGGGCACTCATGCAGTGCTGGCCAAGGGCGTGCGGTTCAAGAACCTGGGCCTGCTCATCATCGACGAGGAGCAGCATTTCGGCGTCGGCCACAAGGAGCGGCTCAAGGAGCTGCGCAGCGACATCCACGTGCTGACCCTGACCGCGACGCCCATTCCGCGCACGCTGCAGCTGTCGCTGACGGGGGTGCGCGACCTGTCGGTGATCGGCACGCCGCCGGTCGACCGCCTGGCGATCCGCACCTATGTCAGCGAATTCGACACCGTCACCATCCGCGAGGCGCTGCTGCGCGAGAAGTATCGCGGCGGGCAGTCGTTCTTTGTCGTGCCCCGCCTGACCGACCTGCCCGAGATCGAGCACTGGCTGACCGAGAACATGCCCGAGCTGTCCTATATCGTGGCGCATGGCCAGCTGGCGGCGGGCGATCTGGACAGCCGCATGAACGCCTTCTACGACGGCAGCCACGATGTGCTGCTGGCGACGACCATCGTCGAATCGGGGCTGGATATCCCGACCGCGAACACGATGATCGTCTGGCGCGCCGACATGTTCGGCCTGTCGCAGCTGTACCAGATCCGCGGTCGCGTGGGTCGTTCCAAGGCGCGGGCCTATGCGTACCTGACCACCAAGCCGCGTGCGCCGCTGACGCCGCAGGCCATGCGGCGGCTGAAGTTCCTGGGCAACATCGACGGCCTGGGCGCGGGCTTCAACCTGGCGTCCCAGGACCTTGACCTGCGCGGCGCCGGCAACCTTCTGGGAGAGGAGCAGTCGGGCCACATCAAGGAGGTCGGGTTCGAGCTGTACCAGGCCATGCTGGAGGAGACGATCGCCAAGCTGAAATCCGGGGAGCTGGAGGGCACGCCCGAGGACGAATGGGCGCCGCAGCTGAACCTGGGTGTGCCGGTGACCATTCCCGACAGCTATATCCCCGATCTGGACGTGCGGCTGGGTCTGTATCGACGCCTGGCCGACCTGACGACCAAGGTCGAGCTGGAGGGCTTTGCGGCGGAACTGATCGACCGCTTCGGCCCGCTGCCGCGCGAGGTCAACACCCTGCTGCTGGTGATCCGCATCAAGGCGATGGCAAAGCGCGCCAACATCGCCAAGCTGGACGTGGGCCCCAAGGGCATCACGGTCCAGTTCCATCAGGACAAGTTCCCCAACCCCGCCGGGCTGGTCGATTTCCTGTCCGACGAACGCGGTACCGCCAAGGTCACCGACAACAAGGTCGTGCTGATGCGCGACTTTGCCACCGACGGCGAACGCATCAAGGGCGCCTTTGCCGTGGCGCGCGATCTGGCGGCCAAGATCAAGGAAGGCCGCGCCGCCGCGAAAAAGGCCGCCACGTGACGGGCGGGCAGATCCGGTTCGACACCGGGCCCCTGGGCGATGGCACGCTGTTCCGCGCCCCGCAGGCGATCATCCGGGCGGACAGCGCGGCGGGCGTGGGTCCGGCCCTGGCCGCGATGCAGGCGGCGACCGAGCGGGGTTGCTGGCTGGCGGGGTATCTGTCCTATGAACTGGGTCACGCGCTGATCCCACGGCTGGCCGGGCTGATGCCGGCGGACCGGCAGATGCCGCTGATCCTGATGGGGGTCTTTGACGGCCCGCACCCGGCGGATCCCCTGCCGTCGCCCGACGGCGTCGCCATCGGCGCGGTGCGCCCCCTGTGGGATCGCGCGCGCTATGACGCGGCCATCGCGGCCGTGCACGGGCTGATCGAATCAGGCGACACCTATCAGATCAACCTGACATTCCCACTGCAGGCCGAGGTCGAGGGCGATCCCTTGGCGATCTATGCCGCGCTGGCCGCCCGGCAGCCGGTGGGCGAGGGGGCCTTTGTCGATCTGGGTGGGCCGGTCGTCCTGTCGCGCTCGCCCGAACTGTTCTTTGCCGTCGATGCCGACAGGGGTATCACCACCCGCCCGATGAAGGGCACGGCCGCACGCGGCGACACCCCGGCAAATGACGCGCAAGCCGCGCAGGCGCTGCATGGATCGGCCAAGAACCGGGCCGAGAACCTGATGATCGTCGATCTGTTGCGCAATGACATCAGCCGCATCTGCCTGCCCGGCACCGTTCGCGTCCCGCAGCTGTTCCATGTCGAGACCTATGCCACCGTGCATCAGATGGTGTCGACGGTGCAGGGTCAGCTGGCGCCCGACGCGGGGCTGGCACAGATCCTGGCGGCGCTGTTTCCCTGCGGGTCGATCACCGGAGCGCCCAAGGTCAGGTCGATGCAGATCATCGCCGATCTCGAGGGCGCCGCGCGCGAGGTCTATTGCGGGGCTATCGGATGGGTCGATCCGGCGGGGCCTATGCGATTCAGCGTGGCGATCCGGTCCCCTTGGGTGGAAACGCCGGGAATGTTGCGCCTGAATGTCGGCGGCGGCATCGTGCATGACAGCCAAGCCGGGTCCGAATGGGAGGAAGCACTGTGCAAGGCCGCATTCTTGGGCCGGTCCCCGACGGTCTGACCGTCTTCGAGACCATGCGTGCCGAGGCGGACGGCCGTATTCCCCTGTGGCCGCGCCACTTGGCACGTCTGCGCCGCGGCTGCGCAGCCACCGGCATCGCGCTGGACGAAGACAGCGTCACGGCGGCGTTGGCGGGGCTGCCGGGTGGTGCGGTTGTTCGGGCGCGGCTGTCGGTCGATCAGGCGGGGCAGGTCGCCCTGACCCAAGCGCCGTTGCCGCCGAACCCGGCGGTCTGGCGGGTGGTCCTGTCGGACATGCGCCTTGAGGCGGGCGACCCATGGTTGCGGATTAAGACATCGCATCGACCGATCTATGACGCCGCCCGCGCGGCGCTGCCCCCCGGCATCGACGAAGGGTTGCTGAGGAACGCCGACGGGGAGCTGTGCGAGGGCACGATCACCAACATCTTCCTGCGCCGCGATGGTCGCCTGCTGACGCCGCCGTCGCGCAGCGGGTTGCTGCCAGGCGTCTTGCGCGAGACGCTGCTGGCCGATGGTCGGGCACAGGAGGCCGTGCTGACGGTGGCGGATCTGCAGCATGGCCAGCTTTACTGCGGCAATGCCTTACGTGGCTTGATCCCGGCACGGCTGATTACACCTTGATCGGGAGCCCGCGCGGGGGGCGTCGCCCCCGCATCCCTTGTCGCGATCGTCGGTTCTGGTTCATGGGCGGCGGCATTCAGGAGCGTCGGCCCATGACGAAAAAGGCCCCGCCGTGGTGGCGGGGCCTTTCGCGCTTATTCAGCTGTCAGCAAGGGTGTCTTGGACTTGCCGATCCGTGGGGCATCGGGGCCGGTGATGTCGAAGGCCGGCTTATCGTCCTCGATCTTGACGCGGACCACGCCGCCCTTGGTCAGGCGTCCGAACAGCAGTTCCTCGGCCAGGGGCTTCTTGATGCTTTCCTGGATCACGCGGCCCAGGGGGCGGGCGCCCATGCGGTCGTCGTACCCCTTTTCGGCCAGCCAGTTTGCAGCCTCGGGTGTCAGTTCGATATGGACGTTGCGGTCCATCAGCTGCGCTTCCAGTTGCAGGACGAACTTCTCGACGACGTGGACCACGACGTCGCGCGACAGCGGCGCGAAGCTGATGATCGCATCCAGACGGTTGCGGAACTCGGGCGTGAAGGTCCGTTCGATCGCGGCCGTGTCCTCGCCCTCGCGCCGGTCGCGTCCGAAGCCGATCGCGGCCTTGGCCTGATCCGCGGCGCCCGCATTCGAGGTCATGATCAGGATCACGTTGCGGAAATCGACGGTCCGGCCGTTATGGTCGGTCAGCCGCCCCGCATCCATGATCTGCAGCAGGATGTTGAATACATCCGGATGCGCCTTCTCGATCTCGTCCAGGAGCAGCACGCAATGCGGATGCTGGTCCACGCCGTCGGTCAGAAGACCGCCCTGGTCGAAGCCGACATAGCCCGGAGGCGCGCCGATCAGGCGGCTGACGGCATGCTTCTCCATGTATTCCGACATGTCGAAGCGGATCAGCTCGACGCCCAGGCTGGAGGCCAGCTGCTTGGCCACCTCGGTCTTGCCGACGCCGGTCGGGCCCGCGAACAGATAGTTGCCGATGGGCTTCTCGGGCTCGCGCAGGCCCGCGCGGGCCAGCTTGATGGCGCTGGACAGCATCTCGATTGCGTTGTCCTGGCCAAAGACGACGCGCTTCAGACCGGCATCCAGGTCGCGCAGGACCTCGGCGTCGTTCTTGCTGACGTTCTTGGGCGGAATGCGGGCGATCTTGGCCACCACGGCCTCGATCTCCTTGGGGCTGATCGTCTTGCGGCGCTTGCTCTCGCTGACCAGATGCTGGGCGGCACCGGCCTCGTCGATGACGTCGATGGCGCTGTCCGGCAGCTTGCGGTCGTTGATGTAGCGCGCGGCCAGCTCCACCGCCGACTTGATCGCGTCATTGGTATAGCGCAGGTCGTGATGCGCCTCGAAATGCGGCTTCAGGCCCATCAGAATCTTGATGGTGTCGGGCACCGAAGGCTCGTTCACGTCGATCTTCTGGAACCGGCGGCTCAGCGCGCGGTCCTTCTCGAAGTGCTGGCGATACTCCTTGTAGGTCGTCGAGCCCATGCAGCGCAGCTTGCCGCCCGCCAGCGCGGGCTTCAGCAGGTTCGACGCATCCATCGCCCCGCCGGAGGTCGCGCCCGCACCGATGACGGTGTGGATTTCGTCGATGAACAGAATCGCATCGGGATGCGCCTCCAGCTCCTTGACGACTGCCTTCAACCGCTCCTCGAAGTCGCCGCGATAGCGGGTACCGGCCAGGAGCGCGCCCATGTCCAGCGAGAAGATCGTCGCCCCGGCAAGGACCTCGGGCGTCTCGCCGCGGGTGATCTTCAGCGCCAGGCCCTCGGCGATGGCGGTCTTGCCCACGCCCGGATCACCCACCAGCAGCGGGTTGTTCTTGCGCCGGCGGCACAGGACCTGGATCGCGCGCTCGACCTCGGCCTCGCGGCCGATCAGCGGGTCCACGTCGCCCTTCTTCGACTTCACGTTCAGGTCGACGCAGTACTTGCCAAGCGCAGTCTCGTCCTTGGGATCGGGGGCGGCTTCGGCCTTGCTCTGCTCGACCGGCTCCTCCGATCCGACCACCTTGCGGGGCTCGTTGAAGGAGGGGTTCTTGGCCACGCCATGGGCGATGAAATTGACCGCGTCGTAACGGGTCATGTCCATCTCCTGCAGGAAGAAGGCCGCATTCGATTCGCGCTCGGCAAAGATCGCGACCAGCACGTTCGCGCCGGTGACCTCCTGCCGGCCCGAGCTTTGCACGTGGATCGCCGCGCGCTGGATGACGCGCTGGAACGCGGCCGTGGGCACGGCCTCCGAACCTTCGACGTCGGTGATTAGGGTCGACAGGTCATCCTCGATGAAATCGACCAGCGTCTTGCGCAGATCCTCGAGGTCCACGTTGCAGGCGCGCATGACCTTGACCGCATCGGGTTCCTCGGTCAGCGCCAGCAACAGGTGTTCCAGCGTCGCAAGCTCGTGTCGATGTTCGTTCGCCAGCGCAAGCGCCTGGTGAATGGCCTGTTCCAGGGAGGTCGAGAAACTTGGCACGGTCGTCTCCTGTCAGTCGGCTGGCGGTATGGGCTGTTCGCGGCCCACCTGCCCAGACTGTCACGGTAGGGTTAAGATTTGGTGGATTTCGTTCGGCTTCAAGTGATTTTTCAGACAGGTGCCACGATTTTCCCACGCTTGAGGCAGATGTGATGTCGCAAAGCCCGCATTTCAAGCGCGGGGCCGGCACGCCCCCGCGCGCCGATGCCGCAGGCCTCAGAAATCGTCCTTCATTCGGCGCAGGCGGGCAAAGACCTGCGCGTCGTCCGCACCCGCCATCCCAAGCGCCGGTGCCAGCGCGGCGGGGCGCAGGAAGGGGTTCGTGGCCCGCTCCACCTCCAGCGTGGCGGGGGCGCAAGGAATGCGCGCTTCGGCGATGGCCGACAGCCGGTCCTGCAGCGCCGCGTTGTCGGGGTCGACCGACAGGGCAAAGGCGCCATTGCCCGTGCAATAGTCGTGCCCCGAACAGATCAGCGTGTCGCCGGGCAGGGCGTTCAGCCGCGACAGGCTGTCCCACATCATCGCGGGGTCGCCCTCGAACAGGCGACCGCAGCCCAGGGCCATCAGACTGTCGGCGGTGAAGGCCCTCGCGCTGTCCGGAAAATGAAACGCCACGTGGCCCACGGTATGGCCCGACACGTCGATCACGTGGACGGGTTCGCCCAGAATCTCCAGCGGCTCTCCGGGCGCGACGCTGACGTCCAGCGGCGGCAGGCGATGCGCATCGGCGGCGGCCCCGATGACCCGCGCACCGGTGGCGGCGACGATCTCCGGCACGGCCTGGATGTGGTCGTCGTGGTGATGGGTCAGCAGGATCGCGTCCAGCCCCCAGCCCCGCGCCTCCAGCTCGGTCAGGACCGGCATGGCCTCGGGCGCGTCGATCAGCACGGTGCCCGCGTTGGAATGCAGCAGATAGGCATAGTTGTCCTTGAGACAGCGCAGCGTGACCAGTTCCAGCGGCATTGGCAAATCCTTGACCATGTGTTCACCTGAGCCTGTCAAAACCGGGACCTGCGCGCAATGCACCACGACATCGACCAGCTGCGACGGTTCTATTACCAACGGGCGTTGGGGCGCGTGGTCCAGCGGATCCTGCGCGACCGGCTGACGGCGCGGTGGGACCCTGCGCGCAGCAGCGGCATGACCGTGGCGGGGTTCGGGTTCGCAGCGCCGATGCTGCGGCCCTATCTGCCGACCGCGCGGCGGATGACCGCGCTGATGCCCGGCCCGCAGGGGGTGATGGGCTGGCCCGGGGGCATGCCCAACCATGCCGTCCTGTGCGACGAGACCGCATGGCCCATCCAGACCGGCAGCCTGGACCGGTTGGTCATGCTGCACGGGCTGGAGACCAGCGAGCATCCCCGCGAACTGCTGACCGAGGCATGGCGCTGCCTGGGTCCGGGCGGGCGGATGATGCTGATGGTGCCGAACCGGGCGGGCCTGTGGGCCGCATCGGACCGCACGCCCTTCGGCTTTGGGCGGTCCTACACCACCGGTCAGATCGAGGCGCAGATGCGCCGCGCGGGGTTCCAGCCCGATTGGCATGGCAGCGCCATCTACATCCCGCCCTCGGACCGGCGATTCTGGCTGCGCAGCGCCCAGTTCTGGGAACGCACCGGCGCGCGGATCAGCCGGGTGCTGATCGCCGGCGTCATCATGGTCGAACTGTCCAAGCATGCCCGCGCGCCGGTCGGCCCCGGGGTGCGAATCCATGTGCCCAGTCCGCTGGAGATCCTGGACGGGGTGGCCCGTCCGCGTCCGCAAGCCGCCCCGACGGCCCGCGAAATCGACTGAAACCGGCCCCTGATGCGACATCCTGCCGCACGGTGCGCGGGCCCGGGATGCGGGGTGTTAGCGCTGTCCCCGTGGGGTTTCGCCGATCCTGCGCCGTTTGTAGCAAAGGCCCGCGTTTCAGGGCCCTGGACGGTTGCCGGGCGTCAAATCACCTGCTAGAGACGCCCCAGATTTGCGCGCGACCTTCCATCAGCCGCGCGACCGCGACCCGCACCCCGCGACAGACCAGGCAGCAGCCCGGCCCGCCAGCGGGGTTTGCGCAAACCGTAAAGGATGACCGTGGCCAACTCTGTTTCCATCTCCCAGAGCATCGCCGGACGCTATGCGCAGGCCGTCTTCGAGATCGCGAAGGAAAGCGGGGGCATGGACGCCCTGGCCACCCAGACCGACGATCTGAACGCCGCCCTGCACGACAGCGCCGAGCTGCGCGACCTGATCGCCAGCCCGATCTATTCCCGTGACCAGCAGGCGGCCGCGATCGGCGCGCTGTCGACCCGCATGGGCCTGTCGCCGGTGCTGGCCAACACGCTGCAGCTGATGGCGAAGAATCGCCGCCTGTTCGTGCTGCCGCAGCTGACCGCCCGCCTGGCGGAGCTGATCGCCACGGAGCGGGGCGAGGTCACCGCCGACGTCACCAGCGCCATCGCGCTGACCGATGCGCAGATGGACCGCCTGAAACAGACCCTGGCCGAGAAATCCGGCAAGACGGTCAAGCTGAACACGCGCGTCGATGAGACCCTCATCGGCGGCATGATTGTCAAGTTGGGCTCACAGATGATCGACAGTTCGGTCCGCTCGAAGCTCGCTTCCCTGCAGAATGTCATGAAAGAGGTCGGATAATGGGAATCCAGGCTGCCGAAATTTCGGCGATCCTCAAGGAGCAGATCAAGAACTTCGGCCAGGACGCCGAAGTTGCCGAAGTTGGTCAGGTCCTGTCCGTCGGTGACGGCATCGCGCGCGTCTATGGTCTAGACAAGGTCCAGGCCGGCGAGATGGTCGAGTTCCCCGGCGGAATCCGCGGCATGGTGCTGAACCTCGAGACCGACAACGTCGGTATCGTGATCTTCGGCGACGACCGCTCGATCAAGGAAGGCGACACCGTCAAGCGCACGCGCTCGATCGTGGACGTTCCGGTCGGCAAGGCCCTGCTGGGTCGCGTCGTGGACGGCCTCGGCAACCCGATCGACGGCAAGGGCCCGATCGAGACGACCGAGCGCCGCATCGCCGACATGAAGGCCCCCGGCATCATGCCGCGCAAGTCGGTCCATGAGCCGATGGCGACCGGCCTGAAGTCGGTCGACGCCATGATCCCCGTCGGCCGCGGCCAGCGCGAGCTGATCATCGGCGACCGTCAGACCGGCAAGACCGCGATCGCGCTGGACACGATCCTGAACCAGATGAGCTACAACGGCCGCGAGGCCGAGGGCATGAAGACCCTGCACTGCATCTATGTCGCCGTCGGCCAGAAGCGCTCGACCGTGGCCCAGTTGGTCAAGAAGCTGGAAGAGACCGGCGCCATGGCCTACACCACCGTGGTGGCCGCGACCGCGTCCGACCCGGCGCCGATGCAGTTCCTGGCGCCCTATTCGGGCACCGCGATCGGCGAATATTTCCGCGACAACGGCATGGACGCGCTGATCATCTATGACGATCTGTCCAAGCAGGCCGTGGCCTATCGCCAGATGTCGCTGCTGCTGCGCCGTCCGCCCGGACGCGAAGCCTATCCGGGCGACGTCTTCTATCTGCACTCGCGCCTGCTGGAGCGTTCGGCCAAGCTGAACGAGGCCAACGGCTCGGGCTCGCTGACCGCGCTGCCGATCATCGAGACGCAGGCGGGCGACGTGTCGGCCTATATCCCGACCAACGTGATCTCGATCACCGACGGCCAGATCTTCCTGGAGACCGAACTGTTCTTCCAGGGCGTCCGCCCTGCCGTGAACACCGGTCTGTCGGTTAGCCGCGTGGGTTCGGCCGCCCAGACCAAGGCGATGAAATCCGTCGCGGGTCCGGTCAAGCTGGAACTGGCGCAGTACCGCGAGATGGCGGCTTTCGCCCAGTTCGGTTCGGATCTGGACGCCGCGACGCAGCGCCTGCTGAACCGCGGTTCGCGCCTGACCGAGCTGATGAAGCAGCCGCAGTACCGTCCCCTGACCAACGCCGAGATTGTCATCGTGATCTATGCCGGCACCAAGGGCTATATCGACAACGTGCCCGTGCGCGACGTCGTTGCCTGGGAAGACGGTCTGATCCACTTCCTGCGCGGCCAGAAGTCCGACCTGCTGGACGACATGACCCGCAACGACCGCAAGGTCAGCGGCGAGCTGGAAGCCTCGATCAAGGCGGCGCTGGACGAATACAACCGCACCCGCGCCTGAGGGGGGAATAGATGCCCAGTCTCAAGGATCTCAAGAACCGGATCGGAAGCGTCAAGAACACGCGGAAGATCACCAAGGCGATGCAGATGGTCGCCGCCGCAAAACTGCGCCGGGCGCAGGACGCGGCGGAAGCCGCGCGTCCCTATGCCGACCGCATGGCGGCCGTCATGGCCGGCCTGACCGCGAATGCGGCAGGCCAGTCCGGCGCGCCCCGCCTGCTGGCCGGAACGGGCGACGACAAGCGTCATCTGCTGGTCGTGATGACGGCGGAACGCGGCCTGGCCGGCGGCTTCAACAGCTCGATCGTGCGTCTGGCCCGCCAGCACGCCGACCGGCTGCGCGCCGAAGGCAAGGACGTCGCGATCCTGACCGTCGGCAAGAAGGGCCGCGAGCAGCTCAAGCGCGACTATGGCAGCCTGTTCGTGCACCATGTCGACCTCTCCGAGGTCAAGCGCATGGGCTATGACACGGCCCGCGCCATCGCCGACGAGGTGCTGACCCGCTTCGACACCGGCGATTTCGACGTGGCGACGATCTTCTACAACCGGTTCGAATCGGTGATCAGCCAGGTTCCGACCGCGCGCCAGATCATCCCCGCCGAAGTCCCCGAGGGCGCGTCCGAGACGAACGCCCTCTACGACTACGAACCGGGCGAGGAAGAACTGCTGGCCGATCTGCTGCCCCGTTCGGTGGCCACGCAGATCTTTGCGGCGCTTCTGGAGAATGCGGCGTCCGAGCAGGGCGCGCGGATGAGTGCCATGGACAACGCCACGCGCAACGCGGGCGACATGATCGACAGGCTGACGACGCAGTACAACCGCTCGCGTCAGGCTGCGATCACCACGGAGCTGATCGAAATCATTGCGGGCGCCGAGGCGCTCTGACCGTAAAGCAAAGGTGACAACATGGCAGAGGCCACTGGTAAAATCACGCAGGTGATCGGCGCCGTCGTTGACGTGCAGTTCGAGGACCGGCTTCCCGCGATTCTGAACGCGCTGGTAACCCAAAACAACGGCAAGACGCTGGTGCTGGAAGTTGCCCAGCATCTGGGCGAGAACACCGTCCGCACCATCGCCATGGACGCGACCGAAGGTCTGGTCCGCGGCGAGGTCGTGACCGACACCGGCAACCCGATCATGGTGCCCGTGGGCGACGTGACCCTGGGCCGCATCCTGAACGTCGTGGGCGAGCCCGTGGACGAGGGCGAAGCCCTGGCCACCAGCGAGACCCGCGCCATCCACCAGGCCGCCCCGGACTTCGCCGCGCAGGCGACCAGCTCGGAGATCCTGGTGACCGGCATCAAGGTCATCGACCTGCTGGCCCCCTATTCCAAGGGCGGCAAGATCGGCCTGTTCGGCGGCGCCGGTGTGGGCAAGACGGTTCTGATCATGGAACTGATCAACAACATCGCCAAGGTGCACTCGGGCTATTCGGTGTTCGCCGGCGTGGGTGAGCGCACCCGCGAGGGCAACGACCTGTACCACGAGATGGTCGAATCGGGCGTCATCGTTCCCGACAACCTGGTCGATTCGAAAGTGGCCCTGGTCTATGGCCAGATGAACGAGCCGCCGGGTGCCCGCATGCGCGTCGCCCTGACCGGTCTGACCCTGGCGGAGCAGTTCCGCGACGCGTCGGGCACGGACGTGCTGTTCTTCGTGGACAACATCTTCCGCTTTACCCAAGCCGGGTCCGAAGTGTCGGCTCTGCTGGGCCGCATCCCGTCCGCCGTGGGCTATCAGCCGACGCTGGCCACCGACATGGGCGCGATGCAGGAACGCATCACCTCGACCAAGAACGGCTCGATCACCTCGATCCAGGCCGTCTACGTCCCGGCCGACGACCTTACCGACCCGGCGCCCGCCACGACCTTCGCCCACCTGGACGCCACGACGGTTCTGTCGCGCGCGATCTCGGAACTGGGCATCTACCCGGCCGTGGACCCGCTGGACTCCAACAGCCGCATTCTGGACCCCGCCGTCGTCGGCGAGGAGCACTACCAGGTGGCGCGCGATGTGCAGGGCATCCTGCAGAAGTACAAGTCGCTGCAGGACATCATCGCGATCCTGGGCATGGACGAACTGTCCGAAGAGGACAAGCTGACCGTGACCCGTGCGCGCAAGATCCAGCGCTTCCTGTCGCAGCCCTTCGACGTTGCCAAGGTCTTCACCGGTTCCGACGGCGTCCAGGTGCCGCTGGAGAAGACCATCGCCTCGTTCAAGGCGGTCGTCGCGGGTGAGTACGACCACCTGCCGGAATCGGCCTTCTACATGGTCGGCGACATCGACGACGTGAAGGCCAAGGCAGAGCGTCTGGCCGCAGAAGCGGCGTAAGGGGGCAGAATGGCCGATACCATGCAGTTCGACCTCGTGTCGCCGGAACGGAGCCTCGCCTCCGTTCCCGTGCGTGAGGTGCGCCTGCCGGGCAGCGATGGCGATCTGACCGCCATGCCCGGCCATGCGCCCACGATCGTGACCCTGCGTCCGGGCATGGTGATCCTGGTGGGTGCCGACGGCACCACCAGCGAATTCGCCGTCACCGGCGGCTTTGCCGAGATCAACCAGGACAGCGTCAGCCTGCTGGCCGAACGCGGACACCCGCGCGAGGAGATCACGCAGGACGTCTACAACGACATGATGAAGGACGCCCACCGCGCCCATCGCAGCGCCAAGGATCGGCGCGAACATGTCGGCGAAGAGGTCGTGACCGCCGCCGTCAAGCTTCTGGGCGACATGCAGGCGCTTGGCACCCATATCGGGCTGGACCCCAATCAGTCGACGGTTCCGGACTGATCCGTCCGACCATCGACATCTTGAAAGGCCCCGGCACTGCCGGGGCTTTTTTTTCACCCTGGCCGCCGCTAGCATCGCCGCGCGGGTGACGGGAAGGACCGGATGATACGATTTGCAACCCACGAGATCGGGATCGCACGCGGTGCAGTCACGATGGTCTCTGATTT
This sequence comes from Paracoccus sp. S4493, assembly GCF_000967735.1. Classification (NCBI taxonomy): domain Bacteria; kingdom Pseudomonadati; phylum Pseudomonadota; class Alphaproteobacteria; order Rhodobacterales; family Paracoccaceae; genus Paracoccus; species Paracoccus sp. S4493. Next base: position 4,639 of record NZ_JXYF01000072.1, on the reverse strand, counting down.
CGACACGCAGGGGCCGATGTGGACCGAGACGGGCGATCGGTCGCACCGCCAGCGTGTCGAGTTCGGCGACCGCTTCGTGGCGCCACCTGTTGTGCATCTTGGCGTCGGGATGTGGGACCTGGACAGCGATCGCAACCAGCGCGGCGACCTGCAGGTCGAGAACGTGACCCTGACCGGGTTCGACATCCTCTTCCGCACCTGGGGCGACACCCGCATCGCGCGGATGCGGGTGGAGTGGATGGCGATCGGGGCCGTGCCCGACGAACAGGACTTCATCCTCTAGGCGCGGTCCAGGTTGACCCCGATCAGTCCCGCGACCTGTTCCGGATGGGTCAGGGGCGCCATGTGGCCGGCACCGGGGATCGTGGCGCGCCCGACATCGGGCAACCGGCCCGCCAGCGCGTCGATGATGCCGCCGATCACCGCCGGGCTGTCGGCCCCCTGGATCAGCAGCACCGGGGCGTCGACCTGCTCCAACCCGCCCTCGCGCAGGATGCGTGCGCTGTCATGGCGAAGCGCGTCGCCGGTCCCGGCCACCAGCCCGATCTGGCGCACCATCTGGGCGCGGGCCTCGGGGGGCAGGCGGTCGGGGTCCTGCGCGCCCCAGACCGACAGGAAGGCCGCCATGGCCTGGTCGTCCTGGCCCTGGTCCAGAAGGTCGGCCATGCGGGCATCCAGCGCGTCCTGGGCCGGGTCTGGGCAGGCGGCGAACAGCACCGGTTCGATCAGGGTCAGGCTGCGCACGGCATCGGGCGCCGCGACCGCGATGCGCAGCGCCACGGTCGCGCCGAAGCTGTGACCAATCAGGTCCAGCGGCCTGTCGATCATCGCCGCGGCCAGACGCGTGACCGCGGTGTGATAGTCGGGGCCGTCGGGCTGGGGCTGCCAGTCGTCGCTGCGCCCGTGGCCCGGCATGTCGAAGCCCCGCAGATCGACGCGCCCTTCCAGCAGCCGCGCGATCGGACCCCAGGCCGACCCGCTGCCCATCATGCAATGCAGCGCCAGTGCCGGGCGATCGGGATCGCCCGGCCAGTGCCGCAGGTGCAGTCCGCTCATAGCGCGGCCAGATGGCGGTCCAGAAAGTCCAGCCGGTCCTGGCCCCAGAACCGCTGATTGGTCTCGCGCACGACATAGAAGGGGGCGCCGAAGGCCCCGGCGGCCACCGCCTGTTCCAGGTTGCGGCCATAGGTCTCGGCGCCCACGAAGAGGCCCGTGTCGGCTAGGGACGGGTCGAACCCGTTGGCGCCCAGGATGTCGCGGATCACCGCGTCGTCGCTGATGTCGCGTTCCTCGGCCCAGACCGCCCGCAGAAAGCCCTGGACCAGCGCGCCGGCATCGCCCCCCGCCGCCTGCGCGGCGATGATGGCATAGGACGACGGCGCCATGTTCACCGGCCAATGCGCGGGCTTGAGGTTCAGGGGCATGTCCAGATGGTCGGCCCACCGGGGCAGTTCCTGGTTGCGGTAGTCCATCCGGCTGGCATGGCGCTGCGCCGGGCGCACCCCGCCGGTCCGGTCGAACAGTTGCAGCAGGTCCAGGGGCTTGTAGGTGATCTGCGCACCGTGCCGGGCGGCGATCTGTTCCAGGCGGTCGCCGGCAAGATAGCACCAGGGGCTGATCGTCCCCAGATAATAGTCGATATGGGCCATGGCCTTGTCCTTTCCGGGTTTGCCCGCAGGCTAGCCCGGTGCTAAGGCAACCGCAATCTGACGCAACCGCCAAAGGCCCGCCCCATGCCCGTCATGACCGAACCCAAGCTGATTTCCGGAAACGCCAACCGACCGCTGGCCCAGTCCATCGCGCGGCGCATGTCCCTGCATCGCGGCATGAGCGTCAACCTGCTGGACGCCCGCGTCGAACGCTTCAACGACCAGGAGATCTTCGTCGAGGTCTACGAGAACGTCCGCGGCGAGGACATGTACATCATCCAGCCCACGTCGAACCCGGCCAACGACAACCTGATGGAACTGCTGATCATGACCGACGCGCTGCGCCGGTCGTCGGCCGCGCGCATCACGGCGGTGATTCCCTATTTCGGCTATGCCCGCCAGGACCGCCGCGCCAAGGCCCGCACCCCGATCAGCGCCAAGCTGGTCGCGAACCTGCTGACCGAGGCGGGCGTGGACCGCGTCCTGACGCTGGACCTGCACGCGGCCCAGATCCAGGGCTTCTTCGACGTGCCGGTGGACAACCTCTATGCCGCGCCGGTCTTTGCGCTGGACGTGCAGCATCACTTCAAGGGGCGGATGAACGACCTGATGGTCGTGTCGCCCGACGTCGGCGGTGTGGCCCGGGCCCGCGAACTGGCGACCCGGATCGGTGCGCCCCTGTCCATCGTCGACAAGCGCCGCGAGAAGGCCGGAGAGATCGCCGAGATGACCGTGATCGGTGACGTGGCGGGCAAGGCCTGCATCATCGTGGACGACATCTGCGACACCGCCGGCACGCTGGTCAAGGCGGCGCAGGTGCTGACCGACAATGGCGCGACCGAGGTCCATGCCTACATCACCCACGGCGTCCTTTCTGGCCCGGCGGTCGAGCGGGTCACCAATTCGGTGATGAAATCGCTGGTCATCACCGATTCGATCCAGCCCACCGATGCGGTCAGGAACGCGCCCAACATCCGCATCGTGCCGACCGCACCGATGTTCACGCAGGCGATCCTGAACATCTGGAACGGCACCTCGGTCAGCAGCCTGTTCGAGACGGACACCCTTCTGCCGATCTACGAAGGGCTGTATTCGCCGATCTGACCGGATCGTCCCGACGGCGTCCAAGGGCCGGCCCCGCCGCGGGGCCGGCCCTTTGTCATGGGTTCACAGCGCGCGCCAGCCGATGTCGCGGCGGCAGAAGCCCTGCGGCCAGTCGATCGCGTCGACCAGCGCATAGGCGCGCTGATGCGCCTCGGCCAGGGTCGCGCCGCGCCCGGTGCAGGCCAGCACGCGCCCGCTGGTGGCGACAACCGCGCCATCGCGGTCGGCCGTGCCCGCGTGGAAGGTCATCTGAAAGCTGGTTTCGGGCAGGGCCTGCAGGCCGCCGATGATGGTCCCCTTGGCATAGCTGCCGGGATAGCCCTGGGCCGCCATGACCACCGTCAGGGCGTGGTCGTCGGCCCAGGTCACGGGGGTTTGGGCCAGCCGCCCTTCGGCGCAGGCCAGCAGCAGGTCCAAGACCTGCCCGCCAAGCCGCATCATCAGTACCTGGCATTCCGGGTCGCCGAAGCGGACGTTGTATTCGACCAGCCTCGCCTGTCCGTCCGCGATCATCAGCCCGGCATAGAGCACCCCCTGAAAGGGCATGCCGCGCCGCGCCATTTCAGCGATGGTCGGGCGCACGATGCGCGCCATCACCTGGTCCTGGATCGCCTGCGTCAGCACCGGGGCGGGGCTGTAGGCGCCCATGCCGCCGGTATTCGGGCCGGTATCGCCGTCGCCCACGCGCTTGTGGTCCTGGGCAGTGCCGATGGCCAGGCAGTCGGTCCCGTCCGAGAGAATGAAGAAGCTGGCCTCCTCTCCGTCCATGAACTCCTCGATGACGACGGACATGTCGCCGAAGGCCCCGTCGAAGATGTCGTCGATGGCGGCATGGGCCTGGTCCACCGTCTCGGCCACGGTGACGCCCTTGCCGGCGGCCAGCCCGTCGGCCTTGACCACGATGGGCGCGCCCTGGGCGGTCACGTAATCGCGCGCGGCGGCGGCATCGGTAAAGCGCGCCCAGGCCGCGGTGGGGGCTGCGCAGGCGTCGCAGATCTCCTTGGTGAAGGTCTTAGATGCCTCCAGCTGGGCCGCGGCCTGCGACGGGCCGAAGACCAGGAAGCCCGCATCGCGCAGCGCGTCGGACACGCCCGCGGCCAGGGGCGCCTCGGGGCCGACGATGACGAAGTCGACGGCGTTGCCTTGGGCGAATTCCAGCACTTCGGCCCGCGACAGCACGTCGAGGTCGGCGCATTCGGCCACGCCCGCGATGCCCGCATTGCCGGGTGCCACGATCAGGCGATCGCATTTCGGGTTCTGCCGGATCGCCCAGGCCAGCGCATGTTCGCGCCCGCCGCCGCCCAGGATCAGGATATTCATCTGCCGCCCTTTCGCTTGACCTTGCGGCGTTCTAGTCTGGCCCGGACAAGGGAACAAGACGCATGGACCTGCTGGACGACGACATGGACGATGCCCCGGAACCGGGCAGCAACGCGCATGAATTCACCGTGTCCGAACTGTCCGGCGCGGTCAAACGCAGCATCGAGGATCAGTTCGGCCGCGTTCGCGTCCGGGCCGAGGTCGGGCGCGTGTCCCGTCCCGGATCGGGGCATCTGTATTTCGACCTGAAGGACGACCGCGCCGTGCTGGCCGCCGTCACCTGGAAGGGGCAGGCCGCCCGCCTGATCCAGCGCCCCGAGGAGGGGATGGAGGTCATCGCCACCGGCCGCCTGACGACCTTTCCGGGCCAGTCGAAATACCAGATGATCGTCGATCAGATCGAGCCCGCCGGTGCGGGCGCGCTGATGGCCATGCTGGAGAAGCGTCGCAAGGCCCTGGCGGCCGAGGGGCTGTTCAATCAGGACCGCAAGCGCGCGCTGCCGTTCCTGCCGCGGGTGATCGGGGTGGTGACCTCGCCGTCCGGTGCGGTGATCCGCGACATCCTG
>NZ_JXYF01000071.1:0-5642 GCF_000967735.1 Paracoccus sp. S4493 | reverse complement strand
TCAATGGGTCTGGAGCCTAACCAAATGCCGGCTCTAGTCACTAAAAGACCTCTGGCAGGCAGCAAAGCTAATACAATAAGCAATTATGTCGAAACCTGTCAATGCAATAGCCATTTTAACGCTCTTAATATTACTTGACTGGAGATATTTTTTACCTGAGATAAGCTTCTTTCCCATTTTCAGTAAAAAATCCACCTAAAGTATCTGTGAGATCATCTAAAAATAAGTTCAACCTGCCATTGAACTTCGCCGCACACTTGCTATACGTGCAGTTGCACGCGTATTGCTGCAGTGTACTCAGAAAGCATCTGCTCGGTGCACAAATCAGTCAGAAGAAAAGGTATGAAACGATGAATAAAAGTCAGTCTTTAGAAATAGTTTCGAAAGATGGAATTAATCAACAGCAGGAAAATCTCGATTACCCACTTCTAGATAGCGCAGGAAGACACATTGGGCAGATCGATGTAGTAACAATCAATGATGGCCGCATCATAGTTGAAGGCTGGGCGCTATCAAGACTCGTAGGTTTAACTAGCGCTGACCATAAACTTGAACGCGCGCCTCACATGCACAGATCAGACGTGTTGGAGCATCTGGGTGAAACTGGTTTTGATACTCCCGGATTTCGGCTAGAGATGCCCATGACTCCTAATCATATTGTATTTTGGCTCGACTTGGGAGGAGTACGCTATGCATACCCCATGCCAAAGCGCATAATCTAAAAAGCATGTTTATATAATAAATTAATATGATACAATTTATTATATAAACCAATTATATTTAATAGACACCCTGGGGAAGTGAACTCTATATGATTAATCAGATATCAAGTTTGTTTAATCGATATGCGCGCCGGCATGCGTACGCCGAGTACCCAGGCTTTTCTCTTTTAGATAGTGCTGGCGAAAGATTTGGGTATATTGATCGCATTACTGTACGCGAAGGTCGTATATGGATTGATGGTTGGGCTTTATCAGGACTAGTCGGAGTTGCAAACTACGAGCAAGCTGTCGAATGCGTGCCGAACATCACCCGTGAAGACGTCGCTACTGAGCTCGGTGAAGTGAGGTTCAGAACACCTGGGTTCATGCTGGAAATTCCATTTAGTGAAAGCCATACGGTTTTTTGGGCAGATATCATAGGCGTTCGCCACATGTATACACTGCCAAAGATGTCAACGCACAATCTGAAAAAAACTTTATTCGGTGCATTTCTGCGCGACGCAATTAGAGTTCTCCCCGCTATACTTCATTGGCTGGTGTATCGCGATGCAAGATCAGCGAAGCGAATAAAATTCGCACTTGGGCTAAACGCTATTCCACGGTCCGGACGCCTAAACTCGCTGCTCTTTTCTGACACAGCTACCGAAAGAGATGACGGGGCAGATGCTCAAGTGCAAAGTGGCATCACGATTGTCCTACCTGTCTATAACGCCTTTGAGCTTCTCCCTGAAGTATTGGAACGAGTACTAAAATACACGGATCTACCTTGGCGTCTAATTATAGTTGAGGATTGCTCCACTGACCCTCAAGTGCGACCGTGGCTACGAAAGTGGCACGGAGAGCTCGAATCCAAAGTCGCGTTACAAATTACCGTGCTCGAAAATAAAAGTAATCTGGGGTTTATCCGATCAGTAAATCGCGCTTTTGCAGCTGCTTTACCTTTTGGCAACCATGTTGTTTTGTTAAATTCGGACGCCTTTGTTCCTGAATCCTGGGCCAGTAGATTAATATCTCCATTATTACGATATGACGATATTGCTACAGTGACGCCCATGTCGAACGATGCTGAGATATTTAATGTTCCCGCCATTTGTCAACGCATAGATTTACTTCCTGGCGAGGCTGATGCTATTGATAGAATTGCGTCACTTTTCTCTGCAAGTGCCAGCATTGGAGATGCTCCGACGGGTGTCGGATTCTGCATGGCAATGCACATTGATTTTTTAAGAAAGTTTCCAGAATTAGATATACATTTCGGCCGTGGTTATGGAGAGGAAGTAGATTGGTGTCAGCGCGTACGACAAAAAGGCGGGCGACATCTCGGTCTAGGCGGACTATTTGTCGAGCATAGAGGCGGCACTTCCTTTGGTTCGGATGAAAAAATGAAGCTAATCCGTAAAAATAATCAAACAATAGCTAAGCGCTATCCAAATTACGATGCTGACGTGCAAGATTTCATACACGTTGATCCGCTAGGAACGTCCCGCCTTGCCTTAGGTATCGCTTGGGCTGGTATACGCCAGACAAGCGCGGTTCCAGTTTATCTAGCCCATGATATGGGTGGAGGAGCAGAGCATTACCTTCAAAACCGGCTAATAAATGATCTGAATATCGGAAATGCTGCAATTGTTTTGCGTGTTGGCGGCTTGTCACGCTGGCAGATTGAACTCCATACTAATTATGGCATAACTCGTGGTGAAAGTGACGACACAGATTTTATAAAAAATCTTCTGTCAACTCTGCCAGTTCGCAAGATAATCTACTCATGCGGCGTTGGCGATCAAGATCCAATAAGCATTCCAGAATTTCTTATTTCGTTAGCGCGTGGGCAGCAGGATCAGATTGAGGTTCTAATTCACGATTTCCTGCCTCTTAGCCCTTCCTACACCCTGCTAAGCAGCGACGGATCGTATCACGGCTTGCCTATGCCAGATACTGACACTGATTCAGCGCATATTGCCGAACGTCCAGATGGAACTTTAGTTACCCTAGCTGATTGGCGTTCTGCTTGGGGCAGGCTATTAGAATATGCCACAGCTGTTATTGTTTTCTCTGAAAACAGCGGTGAGCTAGTCTGCCGAGCATACCCTCAGTCCAAGAATAAATTACAGATCATCCCACATAAACTATTGAGTAAAGTTCCCGTTGTAAAAGCCGGGAGATCTAACGATGGCATTCCTGTAATTGGGGTGTTAGGAAATATAGGCCATCAAAAGGGTGCCGCCGTATTGAGCAAGCTCTCGGAAAATTTATCGATGAACAAACGAGCAAAGATTGTTGTAGTTGGAAACATAGACCCCACATATGTTCTAGCGCCTTCCGCGCATGTGCACGGCGACTATAGAGTTGAAGACATCCCAGCTCTTGTTAACCGATATGGAATAAGTCGTTGGCTTATTCCATCCGTATGGCCTGAGACCTTTTCCTATACGACGCACGAAGCTCTAGCGACCGGATTGCCAGTCTTCGCATTTAATATTGGTGCCCAAGGCGACGCAGTTTATGCTGCTTCGCTTGTCTCCCAAAAAGGGGGGGTTATTCCATTAGACGCAGCAGTCTCAGATGTTGATAAAATTATGGATTCTATATTTGTCGAACCCCGCTGTGATGGGGATTATAAGTTGCGCCTTAGCACAGCCACCGGGAGAGCAAATTAATGTCGACAGTGCAAATTTCTATTACAGAGCTAAGAGACCTTGGCATTGAAACTCTAGCAAGAGGTGCTGGGGATACCGTTACTTTGCCCAGAAATACCTATCTGGAGGCTCCGTGTAGCTTAAAGTGGACTACATATGAGTATTTATTACGGCTAGGAGCATTTTCATATCAGGTATCAGGGTACTGTTGTGCCGCACATATAGGGCGCTATTGTTCTTTCGGTGAAGATGTTCAAATCGGAAGGCAAAATCACCCTATGACTTGGGCTAGTACAAGCCCAGCATTTTACCTTGGCGATAAAATCTTTTCTCTATCTGCTGGATTTTCCGGATCTACTGAATACAAATCTTATAAGTTTAATAACTCCGAACCCGCAACTAGGGCAAGAATAACAACAATCGGCAATGATGTTTGGATCGGCCATGGAGCACTAATTAATGCAGGGGTGACTATTGGCGATGGTGCGGTTGTAGCGGCAGGCGCAGTTGTAACAAAAGATGTACCACCATACTCGGTTGTGGCTGGTAATCCAGCCACAATTAAGAAATTTAGAATCGCTCCTAGTCTTATTTCCTCTTACTTAAAAGTTAGGTGGTGGCGATTTGCGCCTTGGCAGCTCTCACATTTGGACGCTTCGAAGCCACATGACTTTATAACTGGAGTTGCGAAGCTCGATAAAAACGAAGAGTATAACTTCTCCTCATTGAACTTGCAGAATTACTAAGGAGTAACCAACAATGCTATCAGAAAAGCATTCCATTCGAGACACGTTAGCTCAGCCAGGTGTTCATGAAAAAGAGATCTTGCATTATTTTTCTAGTAATGCATTTTTTCGGGGTCCCGAGCCGGTTTTTGAAAAGCCGCTAACTGTTATGGCTTTTACCAATAGATGTGGGTCAAATCTTCTTGCGGATTATCTTAATCAAACAGCAAAAATTGGTGGATTCAATGAATCGCTGAACCATGATACAATAAGGAGAACAGCGGAAAGAGAGGGCATAAATAGCCTTCCTGATTACATAAGCTACGTATTTGGAAGATTCTCAAAAGATGGTCGCTTTGGAATTAAGGCCTCTTGGGACCAGATAACGATGTTAAGCAGGAGTGGAATTTTAAATATGTTCCCGTCTGTAAATATTATTCACATTAAGCGATCTGATGTTGTATCTCAGGCGGTTTCGCATTGGATCGCGCATCAAACAAGAAGATGGACTAGCTCTCAGAAGGGGGATGCTATAACCCCTTCCTATGATTTTAAAAGTATTGATAAAATTATCTCTAGCATTAATCAGGCGAATTCTTTAATACCCCTAGTATCCAAGACCATCGGCGATAGCTTTACTGAGGCACTCTACGAAGATGTTGTAAGAGATCCGTATGGCTGTGTTAATAATATAGGAAAATCTATTAGCTTAGATTTATCGGACTGGTCTCCTAATAGTCCAAAAATAACTCGGCAGGCTGACAGTACGAATATCATGTTTTGTCAAAATTTTATCTCCGAACTTCGTAGCGTCATGGTAAAACTTTGATTTTTCCTGGGCTATTAGCTGTTCCATCCTGGATGATCATATAGACCCTCGCCGGACCGCGCTCTTCGTGGCAAGATCGATCCTGGGCGAGCTTCGGGACGGGAGGTGAGGATGCTGATTTCTCTTCACAAGCAGTCAGCAACAACACCGATGATACGGGCCGCGATCCAGGCAAGCACGGAGCCGGCCAGGAGGGGGGCGGAGCACTACGGAATCTCCATGCAGACAGTCTGGTAGTGGCGGAGCCGGGAAAGCGTCGATGACCGCAGCCATACTGCGCACCGGATTCAGACAACGCTCACGCCCGCGCAAGAAGCTGTGGCAGTAGCGCTGCGCAAGTCGTTGCTGCTACCGCTGGATGACCTCCTGTCGGTGGTGCGGGAGTTCCTGAACCCTCATGTCTCGCGTTCCGGGCTGGACCGCTGCCTGCGCCGGCATGGCGTGGGCAATCTGCGCGCTTTGAAGCCTGCCTTGCCACGACCTGCGCACGGGGCCTTCAAGGCCTATGAGCCGGGCTACCTCCATGTCGATGTGAAATACCTGCCGCAGATGGCGGACGAGGACCGTCGCCGATATCTGTTCGTCGCCATCGACCGCGCTACGCGGTGGGTCTTCGTGCGCATCTACCCGGCGAAAACCGCTGCCAACGCCCGCCGGTTTCTGCGCGATCTGGAACGCGCTGCGCCGATGACGATCACCCGCGTGCTGACCGACAACGTCCTAGCTCGGG
>NZ_JXYF01000070.1:0-381 GCF_000967735.1 Paracoccus sp. S4493 | reverse complement strand
AGGAGACCTGATCGATGAGCAATCTTTACTGGCTGAGCGATGCCCAGATGGAACGCCTGAAGCCGTTCTTTCCCAAGAGTCATGGCAAGCCCCGCGTCGATGATCGCCGCGTTCTCAGCGGCATAATCTTCATCAACCGCAATGGGTTGCGGTGGTGTGATGCGCCGAAGGAATACGGGCCCGCCAAGACCCTCTACAACCGTTGGAAGCGCTGGAGTGACAACGGGGTCTTCGCCCGGATCATGGTCGGCCTGGCCGCTGAGAGCGCCGAGCACAAGACGATCATGATCGATGCGACCTATCTCAAGGCACACCGCACGGCGTCGAGCCTGTGCGTGAAAAAGGGGGGCGCGCACGCCAGATCGGGCGGACAAAAGGCGG
>NZ_JXYF01000069.1:0-27366 GCF_000967735.1 Paracoccus sp. S4493 | reverse complement strand
CGCCGCCCGCCTTGGACCGCGCAGCGTGGGCCATCTGGACCCCGGCGCGGTATCGGCGGCGGCGCTGCTGGACAGCCTGGCGCACTGGGCCCGGCGCCGCGCGGAGGGGTCGCGCCCATGACCACCACCCCCCGCCAGCCCCTGCGCTTTGGCGAGGACCCGCTGCTGTGGGCGTCCTGGCTGTATTATCAGGAGGGCCTGACCCAGGGCGACATCGCCACACAGATGGGCGTGTCCCGCGCCTCGGTGAACGCCTATCTGGCGGATGCGCGCACCCGCGGCATCGTCTCGATCGAAATCGACCCCGAACGGTTCCGCGCGCTGAGCCTGGCGCAGGCGATGCAGGACCATTTCGGCCTGACCGACTGCCTGGTGATCCCGTCCGAAGGCGGCGACAGCCCGCTGATCGACCGGCTTGGCGCGGCCGCGGCGCAGGTCCTGTCGCGTCTGGCGCGGTCGGCCGACACGATCGCGGTGACTTGGGGACGGACCGTCCTGTCGATGGCCAGCCGCGTCGACCGCGCCGGGCTGCAGGACCTGCGCGTGGTGCAGGCGACGGGCGGGACCACCGCCAAGATCCCCTGGACGCCCGAAGCCTGCGCGACGCGGCTGGCGGAATCGATGGGCGCGCGGTGCATCCCGATCTCGGCCCCGGCGATCGTGTCGTCGCCCGACATGCGCGCGCTGCTGCTGCGAGAGCCGGTGGTGGCAGAACAGATGGCGGTGCTGGCGCAGGCCAACCGGATCGTGCTGGGCATTTCCTCGCTGCGGCCGGAAAGCACCATCCACAGCAGCGGCTTTTTCGACGACGTGGCCATGCATGCCCATTACCACGCCGCGGTGGGCAGCATCGCGGGGCGGCTGATCGACGCCCAGGGCCAGCCCGTCGACGGTCCGCTGGAGGGGCGGACCATCGGCATCGACCTGGGCGGCCTGCGGTCCGTGCCCTGCCGGATCGGGGTTGCAGGGGGCATGGACAAGGTCCAGGCGATCCTGGCCGCGCTGCGCGGGAACTACATCAACGTGATGGTGACCGATGCCGACACCGCCCGCGCCATCCTGACCTCCGAAGGGCATGACGACACGCCTGCGCGGCGCCGCGACCAGGCAGCCCAGCCCCTGCCCGAACGCCTGCGGGTCAAGAAGTTCATCAACTGCCCCCAGGACGCCGTGAACGAGACGGTGGCCGGCGCGCTGCTGGCGCATGAGGACATGCTGGCCCCCATCACCGGCGCGCCGCGCGCCCTGCGGGCCACGGGCGCCCCTCGGGCCGGAAAGGTCGGCCTGGTCATCGGCGGCGGGTCGGGGCACGAGCCGGGGTTCTTCGGCTATGTCGGGCGCGGGCTGGCGGATGCGGTCGCGATCGGCAACGTCTTTGCCGCACCACCGCCCGACCCGATCCTGGCGGCGACGCTGGCCGCGGATGGTGGGGCGGGCGTGCTGCACATCTTCGGCAACTTCTCGGGCGATCTGATGAACTTCGAGATGGCGGCCGAGATGGCCGCCGCCCGCGGCGTGCCGGTGCGCACCATCGTGACCACCGACGACATCGCCTCGGCCCCCGTCGACACGCGGGCGGCGCGGCGCGGGGTGGCGGGCAATGTCTTCGTCTTCAAGGTCGCGGGGGCCGCCTGCGACCGGATGCTGCCGCTGGAGACCTGCGCGGGGCTGGCGCTGCGCGCCAACCAGCGCTGCTACACGATGGGGATCGCGTTGGAGCCCGGCGCCTCGGTTGACAGCCAGAAGCCCAGCTTTCGCCTTGGCGCCGATGACATGGAGATCGGCGTGGGCGTGCATGGCGAACGCGGCATCGCCCGTGCACCCCTGGCCAGCGCGGACGGCGCCGCCGACCTGATCGTGGACCGCATCCTGGACGAGATGCGCCCCGCCGAGGGCGACCGGGTCGCCCTGTTGGTGAATTCGCTTGGCGGCACACCCAAGATGGAGCTGTACATCCTGAACCGCCGGCTGCGTGAACGTCTGCGCGCACGGGGCGTGCAGGTGCATCGCACGCTGATCGGGCATTACTACACCTCGCTGGACATGGCGGGCGTGTCGATCACCGCGCTGCACCTGGACGAGGAACTGACCGCCCTGATCGACCACCCCTGCCATTCCCCGGCCTGGACCCAGCCCTAGGCGGCCCGTCGCGGCCTGCAACCCAGCCATGCCTTGCCGATCGCCGCGCAAATCGCCATGTTAGCGCCTGACAGACCTGAAAGGATGACCCATGACCGCCCGCCGTTTCGATGCCGTGATCTTTGATCTGGATGGCACCCTGCTGGCCACCGAACAGATGACCATCGAGACCGGAGAGGCGGCACTGGCCCGCATGGGGCGTGTGGCCCCCGACGGGCTGCTAGCATCGCTGGTGGGCATCGACGAGCCGACGTCGCGCGGGATCCTGCGCGACCACCTGGGCGCGGATTTCGACTTTCCGCACCTGGACCGGATGTGGGCCGAGGCGATGATCGAACGGCGCGACCGCGACGGCATCCCGCTGCGCCCGCATGTCCACACGCTGCTGGACGCGCTGCGGGCGGCGGGACTGCCCTTTGCCATCGCGACCTCCAGCACCGGCGATCAGGCGCGCGAAAAGCTGGCGGCGGCGGGGCTGACCGACAGCTTTGACATCGTGGTGACGCGCAGCGACGTGCCCAGCCCCAAGCCCGCCCCCGATGTCTATCTGCTGGCGGCCCGCCGGCTTGGGATCGAGCCTGCCCGCTGCCTGGCATTCGAGGACAGCGATGTCGGCGCCATTGCCGCACGTGCGGCCGGGATGAAGGTCGTGCAGGTGCCCGACATGGTCCCCCTGTCGGGAGAGAACGCCGACTTTCTGGCGACCGACCTGATCGCGGGCGCCCGGGGCATCGGCCTGCTGGCTGCCTGACCCGGTTGTGGCCCCCGCGGCGCCCCGCTAAGGTGGCGCTGTGCCCGAGGGATCGATGACCGACACCAAGCCCGCCTACCAGGTTCTGGCCCGGAAATACCGGCCCGAGACGTTCGCCGACTTGGTCGGACAGGACGCGATGGTCCGCACGCTGAAGAACGCGTTCGCCGCCGACCGCATCGCGCAGGCCTTCATCATGACGGGCATCCGCGGCACCGGAAAGACGACCACCGCGCGCATCATCGCCAAGGGCATGAACTGCATCGGACCCGACGGCCAGGGCGGCCCCACGACCGAACCCTGCGGCATGTGCGAGCATTGCGTGGCGATCGCCGAAGGCCGCCATGTCGACGTGATGGAGATGGATGCCGCGTCCCGCACCGGCGTGGGCGACATCCGCGAGATCATCGAATCGGTGCATTACCGGGCCGCGTCCGCGCGCTACAAGATCTACATCATCGACGAGGTCCACATGCTGTCGACCAGCGCGTTCAACGCGCTGTTGAAGACGCTGGAGGAGCCGCCCCCGCATGTGAAGTTCATCTTTGCCACGACCGAGATCCGCAAGGTTCCGGTGACCGTCCTGTCACGCTGCCAACGCTTCGACCTGCGCCGGATCGAGCCCGAGGTGATGATCGCCCTGCTGCGCCGGATCGCCGCGGCCGAGGGTGCGACGATCACCGACGACGCGCTGGCGCTGATCACCCGCGCCGCAGAGGGATCGGCCCGCGATGCGACCAGCCTGCTGGACCAGTCGATCAGTCATGGCGCGGGCGAGACCACCGCAGTCCAGGTGCGTGCGATGCTGGGCTTGGCCGACCGCGGCCGCGTGATCGACCTGTTCGAGATGGTGATGCGCGGCGACGCTGCATCGGCGCTGACCGAGCTGCAGTCGCAATATGCCGATGGCGCCGATCCGGTCGCGGTGCTGCGCGACATGGCCGAGATCGTGCACTGGATTTCCGTCGTGAAGATCACGCCGGACGCGCTGGAGGATCCGACGATCTCTCCGGACGAACGGTCACGAGGCAAGGACCTGGCCGACCGGCTGCCGATGCGGGTCATGTCGCGGATGTGGCAGCTGTTGCTGAAGGCGCTGGAGGAGGTGTCCGCCGCGCCCAACGCGATGATGGCCGCCGAGATGGCGATCATCCGCCTGACCCATGTCGCCGACCTGCCCGACCCCGAGGCGCTGATCCGCCGCGTCCAGCAGGCGCAGACGGCAGGAGAGTTCGCGCGTGGACCTTCGGTGGCGGGCGCGCCCGCGACCCAAGCCCCGCAGGCGATGCGCCGCGCCCGCCCGGCGCCGGCGGTCCAGGCGCACGGTTCCGCGGCGCATGCCCTTGCCGTGACGCCCGAACTGGTCGAGAGCTATCCCGATTTCGCGTCCGTCATCGAGCTGATCACCCGGATGCGCGACATGACGCTGCTGGTCTTGGTGGAACGCCACGTGTCGCTGGTACGCTACAGCCCCGGGCGGATCGAGTATCAGCCCCGCGACAACCCGCCCGCCGATCTGGCGCAGCGGCTGGCCGAGCGCCTGCGCGGCTGGACCGCCGGACAGCGGTGGGCCGTCACCATCACGAACGAGGACGGCGCCCCCACGATCGCCGAAACCCGCGAGGCGCAGGCCCGTGCCGACCGCGACCGCGCACTGGCCCTGCCCATCGTGCAGCAGGTGCTGGCCGCCTTTCCCGGCGCGACCCTGACCGGCATCACCCGCGTCGCCCCGGAGGCCCAGGTCGCCGACCTGCCCGAGGGTGCGGCCAATCCCCATGACGGAACCGAAGGCCCGGTGGCCGAGGTTGAGGAATGGGACCCCTTCGAGGATGAGGACTGAACGATGATCAAGGGATTGGGCGGCTTTGGCGACATGGCCAAGATGATGAAGGCCGCCAAGGACATGCAGGACAAGATGGGCCAGATGCAGGAGGACATGGCCCGCATCACCGTGACCGGCGAATCCGGTGCGGGCCTGGTGCGCGCGACCTGCACCGCCAAGGGCGAACTGACCGCGCTGGAGATCGACCCGTCGATCTTCGTGCCGTCGGAAAAGGAGGTGGTCGAGGACCTGATCCTGGCCGCCATCAAGGACGCCCAACGCGCCGCCGAGGAGAAGATGCAGGCCGAGATGTCGCGCATGACCGAAGGCCTGGGCCTGCCCCCCGGCATGAAGCTGCCCTTCTGAGCGGCATGGAACAGGGCAGCGACGACATCCAGGCGCTGATCGCGCTGATGGCGCGCCTGCCTGGGCTGGGCCCGCGATCCGCCCGCCGCATCGTGCTGCAGCTGGTGCGCCGGCGCAGCCAGCAGATGGTGCAGCTGTCGCAACTGCTGGACCGGGTCGCGCAGAACTCGCGTGAATGCGTGGTCTGCGGCAACATCACCGACCGCGACGAATGCGCGATCTGCACCGATCCGGCCCGCGCGACCGGAGAGATCTGCGTGGTTCAGGACGTGGCCGACCTGTGGGCACTGGAACGCGGCCGGGCCTTTCGCGGCCGCTATCACGTGCTGGGCGGCACGCTGTCGGCGCTGGACGATGTGGGACCGGAGGACCTGCGCATCCCCACCCTCCTGGCGCGCATTGACGACGAAAGCATCACCGAGGTGATCCTGGCGCTGAACGCCACCGTCGACGGTCAGACCACCGCGCATTACATCGCCGATGCGCTGGAGGGGTCACCGGTGACGGTGACGGGCCTGGCCCAGGGCGTGCCCATCGGCGGAGAGCTGGATTACCTCGACGACGGCACCATCACCGCCGCCTTGCGCGCGCGCCGCAGGCTGTAACGACAAAAGGCCGCGTCGGGGGACGCGGCCTTTCCATCGGATCTTGGGCGGACGGGGGTCCGGGGGGCTGGCCCCCCGGCCGTCGCGGGACGCGATCAGGCGTCCAGCTTGCCGACACGTGCCGGGGTCTTGGCGATCTCGATCCGGCGGGGCTTCAGCGCCTCGGGGATCTCGCGGACCAGGTCGATATGCAGCATCCCATCGACATGGCTGGCGCCATCGACGCGGACATGGTCGGCCAGCGTGAACTTGCGCTCGAACGCACGCGTGGCGATGCCGCGATGCAGGAAGGTCCGGCCCTCGTCCTCGTCCGCCTTGCGGGCCGACACGATCACGGCGCCGTCGCGGACCTCGACGTTCAGGTCGTCGGCGGCAAAGCCGGCCACCGCGATCGAGATGCGATAGGCGTCCTCGCCGGTCTTCTCGATGTTGTAGGGGGGATAGGTCGTGCTGGCCACGTCGGCGGTCATGGCGCGGTCCATGACATCGGCCAGACGGTCGAAGCCGACGGAAGCCCGGTACAGCGGGGTCAGGTCGAAATTACGCATGTGTCACATCCTGTTCAAAGCGATGTCAGAGTAGCCCCCCGAAACCGGGCGGGCAGGGAAACCGACGCCGTCATGGCCGCCGGTTTCCTGAATCTAGATCGCCCGAACCGCGTTTCAAGCCCCCAATGCGGCCGGTTTCGGCCCGCCCGTGGCCCAGTCCAGCAGCTCGACCGTATGCACCACCGGCACCTGCGTGCCGCCGCCGATCTGCATCATGCAGCCGATATTGCCCGCCGCGATCACCTCGGGCGCGACCGCCTCCAGCGTCTCGACCTTGCGCGCCTTCAGCTCGGACGACAGTTCGGGCTGCAACAGGTTGTAGGTGCCCGCCGAGCCGCAGCACAGATGCGGGTTCGCAGGCTCCAGCACGGTGAAGCCCATGCCAGACAGCAGGTCCTTGGGCGCCGCCTTGATCTGCTGGCCGTGCTGCAGCGAGCAGGCGGAATGATAGGCGACGCGCATCCCCTGCCCCTGATCGCCCACCCGCGCGGGCAGGCCCAAGCCCACCAGGAACTCGGTCACGTCACGGGCCAAGCCCGCCACGCGCCGCGCCTCGGCCTCCATCGGGTCGCCCTTGAACAGGTGGCCGTAATCCTTGATCGTCGTCCCGCAGCCCGAGGTGTTGATGATCACCGCGTCCAGCGCGCCCCCCTCCTCGGCCGCCAGCAGGCGGCGGATGCTGTCGCGGGCCCGCGCCTTGCCGTCGGCCTCCTGCCCCATATGCAGGGTCAGCGCGCCGCAGCACCCGAAATCCTGCGGGATCACGACTTCGACCCCCGCGCGCTGCAGCAGGCGGATGGTGGCATCATTGATGTCGGTGTTCAGCGCCCGCTGCGCGCAGCCGACCATCAGCGCGACCCGCGCGCGACGGGTGCCCTGCGCCGGGAAGGTCTGGCCGTCGTCGTTTCGGCTGACCGGGGGGATCGACCTGGGCGCCATGTCCAGCATCGCGCGCAGGCGGCGATCCGGCATCAGCCCCTTGAAGGGCCGCGCGATCCGCGCGCCCATCAGCGCCAGCCGGAACCGGCCCGGATGCGGCAGCACGAATTTCAGCACCCACCGCAGGAAGCGGTCAGCGACGGGACGGCGATAGGTCTCCTCGATATGCTCTCGTGCATGTTCCAGCAGGTGACCGTAATGCACGCCCGACGGACAGGTCGTCATGCAGGACAGGCAGCCCAGACAGCGGTCGATATGCTTGACCGTCTTTTCGTCCGCCGGCCGGCCGGATTCCAGCATCTCCTTGATCAGGTAGATGCGGCCGCGGGGGCTGTCCAACTCGTCCCCCAGCACCTGATAGGTCGGGCAGGTCGCCGTGCAAAAGCCACAATGCACGCAGGTCCGCAGGATCTTGTTCGACCGCGCGGTCAGCGGGTCGGACAGCTGTTCGGGCGAGAAATGGGTCTGCATCAGGCAAGGTTTCCAAACAGGCCGCGCGGGTCGAACCGTGCCCGCAGGTCACGCTCCAGCCGGTCGGTCAGGGGGTCGGGGGCGGGCAGGATGCCCGGCGCGCCGCTGATGCGGCGGGCATGGCCCGAAAAGGTCGGCAGGTCGGGCATCTGCCCGCGCGGCAGGCGGACATGGATCAATGCCCCGCCCCAGTCCAGCGACCGGGGTTCCGGCAGGCGCGCCAGCAGGGCCGGCGCCTCGCTTGGCCGACAGGTGATGCGCCAGGTGTCCAGGTCGGGGTGGTGGCTGGTCCGGCACAGCAAATCCCAGGCCTCCGGGTCGCCCTCCTGTACGGTACCGAAGGCGGACAGGCGCGCGGTCAGGTCCGCCGCGCGTGCCTTGACCGATGCCGCCAGCCCCTCGACCCGGATCAGCGCGCCGTGGCCGGGCAGCCACGCCGCTCCGGACACGTCGAAGGGGCCGCCAAGCGCGCTGGACAGGGCCGGGATGGCGGCCGCGGCGTCCAGGTCCGGCAAAGCCAGGGTCGCGGTCACGGGCGGGATGGGGGCCGTGCGAAAGCTGATCTCGGTCAGCGCGCCCAAGGTGCCCCGGCTGCCGGCCATCAGCTTGACCAGGTCATAGCCGGTGACGTTCTTCATCACCCGCCCGCCATTGCTGACGATCTGGCCCTGCCCGTCCACGAAGCGGACGCCGATCATCGCGTCGCGCGCGGCCCCGGCCTGAACCCGGCGCGGGCCGCTGGCATTCGTCGCGGCCACGCCGCCGATGGTCGAGCCGGTCGTGACCGGGGGTTCGAACCCCAGCATCTGGCCTTCGGCGGCCAAGGTCTGCCGCACTTCCTCCACCGGGGTGCCCGCACGGACAACCAGCGTCAGCGCCTCGGGTTCGTACAGCGTCACGCCGGTCAGGGCGGTGGTGTCGATCCGGTCCCCCTGCCCCTCTCCGGGCCACAGGCGCGTGGCGCCGCCGGTCACGGCGATCGGGCCGCGGGCGTCGCGGATCATCTGGGCCAGCTGGCCCTCGGTCTCAGGCCGCATCGGCGGGCCGGTTCAGGCGGCGGTCGCGGCGCGGGGCGCTGACGTCCAAGGGAAAGACCTTGGCCGCATTCAACAGCCAGTGCGGATCGAACGCATCCTTGACCAGCATCTGCGCCTCGAGGTCGTTGGGGGCGAACTGTTCGCTCATCAGGTCTCTCTTTTCGATGCCCACGCCATGTTCGCCGGTCAGGCAGCCGCCGACCTTGATGCACAGCCGCAGGATGTCGGCGCCAAGCGCCTCGGCCAGGTCCAGGTCGCCCGGCTTGTTCGCGTCATAGATGATCAGGGGATGCATGTTGCCGTCGCCCGCGTGGAACACGTTCGACACGGCCAGCCCGTATTGCCGCGACAGATCGCCGATGCCCGCCAGGACCGTGGGCAGGGCCGTCACCGGGATGGTGCCGTCCAGGCAGATATAGTCGCCCATGCTGCCCATCGCGCCAAAGGCCGATTTCCGGCCCTTCCAGATGCGGGCGGATTCGTCGTCCGACCGGCTTTCGCGGAACTCGACCGGGTCGAAGGTCATGGCGATGTCGCGGATCAGGGTCAACTGTTCGTCGATCTCGGGGCCCGTGCCCTCGACCTCGACGATCAGCAACGCCTCGCAGTCGGGATAGCCCGCGCCCGAAAACTCCTCGGTCGCCTTGATGCAGGGGGCGTCCATGAACTCGATCGCGACCGGGATGATGCCCGCACGGATGATCGCGGCGACGCAGGCGCCTGCGGTCTCGGCTGCGGCAAAGCCGATCAGCGCGGGCCGCGCGCCTGCGGGCTTGGGCAGGATGCGCAGGGTCGCCTCGGTCACGATGCCCAGCTGGCCCTCGGACCCGCAGACGACACCCAGAAGATCAAGCCCCGGCCCCTCACCCATCGGGCCGCCCAGATGCACGACCGAGCCGTCCATCAGCACGACCGTGACGCCCAGGAGGTTGTTGGTGGTGACCCCGTATTTCAGGCAATGCGCGCCGCCCGAATTCATGGCGATGTTGCCGCCGATGGCGCAGGCCAGCTGGCTGGACGGATCGGGCGCATAGAAGAAGCCCAGCCCGTCCACCGCACCCGATACCGACAGGTTCGTGCGCCCCGCCTGGACCCGGATCAGCCGGTCGCCGGGGGCGATCTCCAGCACGTCGGTCATGCGCGACAGGCCGATGACGACGGCATCCGCGGTGGGCATGGACCCGCCCGCAAGGCTTGTTCCCGCGCCGCGCGGCACCACCGGCACGCGCAGGTCGTGGCACAGGCGCAGCAGGCGCGACACCTCCTCGGTGCTGCGGGGCAGGACCACGGCCAGCGGCGCGCAGCGATAGGCCGACAGCGCATCGCATTCATAGGCCCGCGTTTCCGCCGGATCGTCGATGACCGCGCCGGGCAAGGCCGCCTTCAGCGCATCGGTGATCGCCTGCCTGCGCGCCAGAATGGACGCGTCGGGTGGGGGCATCTGCATCATGGCTGGTTCTCCTCCCTGCCTGTCGTCCCGACGGTATGCCGCGTCACGGGGGGTTTCAAGGCGCGACGTCCGGCCCTAATGTCGCGTCATGAACCTGCTGGACCAGATTTCCGCCGCTCCGATGGCCCTGCGCGACATGGCCGCGCTGGCGTTCCTGTTCGTCGCCTGGCTGGGGATCGGCTGGTTCACCGAGCGCCCGCCGGCGGGGCGGCCGTCGGTCTCGGTGCTGATGACGCGCTATCGCCGGGAATGGATGCGCCATTTCGTCGAGCGCGACCCGCGCATCTTCGACGGCAACATCCTGGCCAGCCTGCGCGAGGGGACGGCGTTCTTTGCCAGCGCCTGCATGATCGCCACGGGCGGCCTGCTGGCGCTGATCGGCAACGGCGAGCGGCTGCGCAGCGTCGCCAGCGGGCTGGAGCTGACGCCCACCGCCGGCACGGGGTGGGAGCTGCGTCTTCTGGTGCCGATGTTCTTCGTGGTGAACGCGTTCCTGAAGTTCGTCTGGGCGCACCGGCTGTTCGGCTATTGCGCGGTGATGATGGCGGCGGTCCCGAACCGCGCCGACCACCCCGAGACGATGGACCGCGCCATGCAGGCGGCCGATCTGAACATCACCGCCGCCCGCAGCTTCAACGCCGGGCTGCGCAGCGTCTATTTCGCGCTTGGCGCGCTTGGCTGGCTGACCGGCGCCTGGACGCTGATGCTGGGCACGGCGATCGTGCTTTGGGTCACGTGGCGGCGCGAATTCGCGTCGACCTCGCGCCAGGTCATCCTGCGGTCGCTGCCGCCCCCGATGCTGTCCGCCGGGCTTTCCGGTCCTGTCGGACAGCGATCGTCAGCACCACCGCCCCCGCGGCTGTAAGCGCCACGCCCACCAGCCCCGGCGCGCGCCAGCCCCATCCGGCTGCCAGCGCCAGCCCGGCCAGGAAGGGTCCAAGCGCGTTGGCCGCGTTGAAGGCCGCGTGATTCATCGCCGCCGCCATGTTCTGGGCCGACCCCGCCACGTCCATCAGCCGCGTCTGCAGCGGAATGACCAGCCCCGCACCGGCGGCGATCAGGAAGGACGACAGCACCATCAGCGGCCAGCTGCCCACGACCAGGGCTGCGAACCCCTGGGTCGCGGCCATCGCGGCCAGGCTGGCGAATGCCGCACGGTCGATGCCCAGGATCTCGGTCAGGCGGCCGGCGCCCCAGGTGCCCAGGGTGCCGCCCACGCCAAAGGCCGCAAGCGTCAGCGGGATCACGTATCCCGGCGCGTCGGTGGTGGCCAGGATCGCCGCCGTCAGGAAGGCATAGACCGCGAACAGCCCGCCGAACCCGATGGCCCCCACGGCCAGCACCCACAGGACGCGCGGGTTGCGCAATGCCGCCAGTTCGTCCCACGGGCGGGCGTCGGGATTGCCGCCGACGCGCGGCGCCACGCGCAGGATCAGCCAGGCCGACAGCAGCGCGATCACGCCGGGCAGCGCAAAACCCCACCGCCAGCCGATGCTTTGTCCCATCCAGCCCGCCAGCGGCACGCCGACGATGTTGGCGATGGTCAGCCCCAGCAGCACCCGTGCCGCGCCCCGGGCCCGCTGTCCCACGGGCAGCGCGTCCGCCGCGTAAAGCATCGCGACGCCCAGAAAGCCGCCATGCGGCAGGCCGGCCAGGAACCGCACCCCGACCAGCGTCGCCAGCCCCGGCATGAAGGCCGCCAGCAGGTTCACGACGCCGTAAAAGGCCATCAGCGCCGCCAGATAGCGCCTGCGCGGCAGCCGGGCGCCCAGCATCGCGGTGACCGGCGCGCCGACCACGACGCCAAGGGCATAGGCGCTGATGACGTGCCCGGCCTGCGGTTCGGTCAGGGCCAGGTCGGCGGCGAAATAGGGCAGCAGGCCCATGGCCGCGAATTCGGACGTGCCGATGGCGAACGCGCCAAGCGCCAGCGCCAGGATCGCGGCGCGAAAATCAGGGGTAGAGGTCATGCGGAGTTCCTGGGACGGGGGTGTTAGCCCTCACACCAGCTTGGGCCGGTTTTGGCAAGCCCTGCGCGGACAGGTCAGCCTTGCATCATGTGCAAGGCGTCACAGCAGCCCGCGCTGAACCGCGACCCAGATCGCCAGCGCGGCCACCACCAGCACCCCGAACGCGACCGAGGCGCCAAAGCTGACCGCCCTTCCCTGCCAGCGGGTGATCTCGCCCAAGGGGCGCAGATGCGCGGCCAGCGCGGCGTGATCGCGCGCCAGACGCTCGGCGGGCAGCTGCCGCGCGACCTTGGGCTGGGCCGACAGGCGGTCGGCCTCGGCCAGGCGGGCCGCACGACGGCGCAGGCGCGCCGGCAGCGCCCCCCCGCGGCGGTTCAGCATCACGGAAAGCGGCGGCCGTTCGCCGCGCCGGGCGCCGCCGAACCGGGACGCGATCAGGATCGCGATCTCGTCGGCCATGACGGGAATGTCTTCGAAGCTGTGACCCTTGCGCATCATCGGGTCAGGATAGACGGGATGGCAGCCGCGCGCCAGACGCCGTAAGCTGCCCGAATGAAGCTGAATCACACCATCGCGGGCCCCGAGGGCGCCCTTCCCGTCCTGCTGGTGCACGGACTGTACGGCCAGGGCCGCAACCTGGGCGCGCAGGCCCGTAGGCTGGCACAGACGCGCCGCGTGGTCACGGTCGACCTGCGCAACCACGGCGACAGCCCCCAGGACATGGATGCCGACTATCCCGCGCTGGCGGGCGATCTGGCCCGACTGATCGGCGATCTGGGCGGGCGGGTCGATCTGGTCGGCCATTCGATGGGCGGCAAGGCGGCGATGGTCCTGGCGCTGACGCAGCCCGACCTGGTGCGGCAGTTGGTGATCATGGACATCGCGCCCGTCGCCTATGACCACGACCAGACCCGCTATATCGACTCGATGGAGGCGCTGGATCTGTCCGCGATCACCCGCCGCAGCCAGGCCGATGCGGCGATAACCGCGGACGTGCCCGAACCGGGCGTGCGGGCGTTCCTGCTGCAGAACCTGGACCTCAAAGCCACGCCGCCCGCGTGGAAGCTGAACCTGCCCGCGCTGCGCGCGGCGATGCCGCAGATCGTGGGCTGGCCCGACGACCTGCCGCAAGGCAGCTTTCCCGGCAAGGTCATGGCCCTGCGCGGGGCCCGGTCCGATTATGTCGCCGATGCCGGAGAGGCCGCCCTGCGCGCCCATTTTCCACAGGTGCGCATCGTCACGCTGAAGGATGCCGGGCACTGGCTGCATGCCGACGCGCCCGAGGCCGTGGCCGAAACGCTGGTCAGTTTTCTAGGCGACGGCCGCTAGCAGCGCAGATCGACCAGTGCGACGGCCGAATGGGGGCCGCCCTGCGGCGTCAGGCTGTTGTCGATGGGCCGGCATCCGGTGGCTTGGGCGGCCGCGCGCATCATCAGTTCGGGCATACGGACGCGATCGGCGCGGCGCAGGCGGTCCAGCCTGATCACCTGCGCCTCGGTCCCGCGGGGATAGACGGCAAAGCGCATGCCGTCGACCATCACGTCCTGACGCGCGGCGGCCAGGAAGCCGGGCGACGGGGTGGTGCAGCCCGACAGGGCCAGCATCAGGGCAAGAGGGGCGGTCATGCACATCATGCCCCCATCATCGCCCGGCAAGGTTAACGGCAGGTTAATCCTGCCGCTGCTCCTCCAGCCGGTCGGCCAGCGATTCGGCGCGGGCGGCCAGTTCGGCCATCGCCTCGCGCAGGTCAGAGGGAATCACCGGAACCTCGACGCGGGGCGGGTTCTGCTGCAGCCGATTGATGTGGCGTTCGGCCTTTTCGGCGCGATCCTCCAGCGTGGCGAAACGGTCGGCCAGCATCAGCCCGGCCAACAGCAGCAGGCGCGGCTCGGGAACGCGACCGGCCTGTTCCAGGATCTGGCGCGCCTCTCCGTCCAGGATGGCGGCGGCGCGTTGCAGCAGGCGCTCCTCGCCATCGGCGGCGCCGACGCGGTATTCCTTGTGTCCGATGGTGAATTCAACCTCGGCCATGTCAGCGCTCCTCGTGGTTGGGCGGCAGATCCTCGGGCAGACCGCCCGCATCGCCCCCGGCCTCGTCCGGCACGGCGCCGTCCAGCATCGGCGGTTCGTCGGCCAGCAGGCGCTCCAGCTCTGCCATGATCTCGCTCATCTGCGCCATCTCGGCGGCGCGGGCGGCGCGCAGGGCGGACAGTTCGGCCTGCAGGGCGGCCATCTGTTCGTCGGCCCCGATGCCGCCGGTCTCCTGCGCCTCCAGAAGGTCGCGGTTGGCGGTGATCAGTTCCTCGTTGGCGGCGGACAGGCCCGCGGCCTGTTCCGTCGCGGCGTCCAGACGGGCCTGCAGCTCCGCCAGGGCGCCGTCATCGGCGGCGCTGGACGGGGCTGGTGCCGCCGCTTCGGCCGGACGTGGGGGCACGTCAAGCATCTTGTCCATCCGGTCAAGCGCGGCGCGCAGCCTGCGTTCGCTGGCAGTGATGTCGCTCATGGCGCGGGTCCTTTGGTGGCGTCTGAAAGACGTTTTCGCATTGCGGGCCCCGTAAGACAAGAACGGGCGGGAAAACCCGCCCGTTCCTTTCGATTATCCAGGGGTCAGCGCAGCTCTCGATGCTCGGCCATCAGGCCCTTGACCAGGGCATAGCACGCGCCCAGCAGCACGATGGCGAAGGGAAAGCCCGTCGACACCGCCATCGCCTGCAACGCGACCAAGCCGCCGCCCACCAGCAGGGCGATGGCGACCGCCCCCTCGATGGCGACCCAGAAGATGCGCTGCGGTACGGGGGCGTTGATCTTGCCGCCCGCCGCGATCGTGTCGATGACCAGCGATCCGCTGTCCGACGAGGTCACGAAGAACACGATCACCAGCACGATCCCCACCAGCGAGGTGATGGAAGCCAGAGGCAGCTGCCCAAGCATGGTGAACAGCTCCAGTTCCAGCGGCGCATCCAGGATGCCCGAGAAACCGCTGACGGTCAGGTCGATGGCCGTGCCGCCAAGCGCCGTCATCCACAGGATCGAGATCAGCGACGGCACGATCAGCACCGCGATCAGGAACTGCCGCACGGTGCGGCCGCGGCTGACGCGGGCGATGAACATGCCGACGAAGGGCGACCAGCTGATCCACCATGCCCAATAGAACGCGGTCCAGCCGTGGCGGAAGTTGTCGTCCGTGCGACCGAAGGGGTTCGACAGCGGGATCAGTTCCGCACCATAGGCGCCCAGGTTGCTGAAGAAGCCGCCCAGGATGGCCATGGTCGGGCCCACCGCGATGACGAAGATCAGCAGCACGATGGCCAGGATCATGTTCAGCTCGGACAGGCGCTTGACGCCCTTTTCCACGCCCAGGACGACCGAGGCCCCGGCGACGAAGGTGATGCCGACGATCAGCAGGATCTTGTTCAGGCCGGTGTTCTGGAACCCGAACAGATAGGCCAGCCCGGCCATCGCCTGTTCCGCGCCCAGACCCAGCGAGGTCGCAAGGCCGAAGATCGTGGCCAGCACCGCCAGGATGTCGATGACGTGGCCCGGCCAGCCCCAGATCCGTTCGCCGAAGATCGGATAGAAGACCGAACGCAGCGTCAGCGGCAGCCCCTTGTTATAGGCGAACAGGCCCAGTGCCAGCGCCACCACCGCATAGATCGCCCAGGGGTGCAGACCCCAGTGGAAGATCGTTGCGGCCATGCCGATGCGGCGCGCGGCCTCGGGGTCGTCGACGGCGCCGCCCAGCGGGGCCCAGTCGGTGCGCACGCCCCCCTCGGTCACCGGACCGCCCAGCGCGGCCTCGAAATGGCCCAGCGGTTCGCTGACCCCATAGAACATCAGGCCGATGCCCATGCCCGCCGCAAACAGCATCGCGAACCAGCCGGTCAGGCTGAAATCGGGCGTGGCTTCGGGTCCGCCAAGACGGATCCGGCCAAGCGGCGACACGATCAGCGCCAGGCACAACAGCACGAAGACGTTGCCGGCCAGCATGAAGAACCAGTCCAGGTTCGATGTCAGCCCGTCGCGGATGCCCCCGAACAGGGGTTCCAGCTGGCCGGGAAACATCAGCGTGGCAACGGTGAACAGCACCACCGCCGCGGCAGAGATGCCGAAAACCGGGTTGTGGATGTCGAAGGGCACCTTGCCCTGATGTTCAATGTTGTCCTGACCGATGGTATAGTCGGTCTCGATGATCTCTGTCGGGCCTTCGGGCTCGGGCAGCGGCTCGATGCCGTCATCGGGGGCGGGTGCAGGCTCTGCCTTGGGCGGCGGGGCCTTGGGGGCATGGGGCGGGTAACGGCCGCTCAGGGCGTCCTGTTCGCGCGTCCGGTCGCGGGGGGTGCCCGGCGTTCCCGGACCTTTCGGTGGTGTTTGTGACATCTGTCCCTTTCAGATTTGGTCTCGAACGGGTGGCAGGTCCTTGGACCCTTGGCGGAAATCCGCCGCGGAGGCTCACTCCTTCTCACATTTCGGTCAGAAAGGCCACTGCCGGACATTTGGTTCCCACCGGCCTGCCCAGCCCGACCGTTGACTTTGCCGGCAACCGTGACCAAGCATTCGCGTTTTGCGCCGTGGCGAGGACCCGATGGGAAAAGTGAACCGCAGCTTTGTCGTGATCGGGCTTGGCGCCTTCGGCAGCGTCGTGGCCGCCGAACTGGCGCGGTTCGGCAACCAGGTCATGGGCATCGACAAGGACCCGCGGCGGGTGGCGGCGCTGGCCGAACAGCTGCCCGCGTCGCTGATCCTGGACGCCACCGACGAAGGCGCGCTGCGCGAGGCGGGCGTCGACCGCTATGACGTGGGGCTGGTGTCGATCGGCAACAACCTGGAAAGCAACGTGATCGCCGCGATGAACCTGCGGCTGGTGGGCGTGGGCACGGTCTGGGCCAAGGCCGACAACCGCACCCATCACCGCATCCTGTCCAAGATCGGCGCCGACCGCGTCGTCATGCCGGGGCTGGAGATGGGCCGCCACACCGCGCAGATGCTGAACAACCCGGCGGTCCAGGACTATGTCAGCCTGGGCAACGGCTATTCGGTGGTGAACCTGATGATCCCGCACCGCCTGTCGGGCCGTACCCTGTCGCAGCTGAACCCCGGCCCGGGGATCGAGATCCTGGGCATGATGCGCGGCACCGAATATCGCGACATCCGCGGAGAGGACCCGGTCCTGCAGGCCAACGACCGCCTGCTGCTGCTGGGCAAGCGGGTGGACCTGACCGGTTTCGGCGACCGGCTGTGAAGCGGCCCCGCCCCTCGGCGCTGCGGCGCTGGCTGGCGCGCACGCCGCCGCCGGCCGTTCTGGCGGTGGGGTACCTGACCCTGATCGCGGTGGGCGGCCTGCTGCTGATGCTGCCGCCGATGACGCACACGCCGATCACGCTGTCGGATGCGCTGTTCACCTCGACCTCGGCGGTGACGGTGACCGGGCTGAACGTGGTCGACACCGAACTGGGCTATGCGTTCTGGGGACAGCTGGTCATCGCGGTGCTGATCCAGCTGGGCGGGCTGGGCCTGATGACCTTCGCGGTGCTGATCTGGTCGGCCCTGGGCCGCCCCCTGGGCATCACCCAAGGCACCTATCTGCGCGAGGATCTGAACCAGACCTCGTACGGCAAGCTGACGCGGCTGGTCTGGACCATCCTGCGTATCGTCGTCATGGCCGAGGTCGCGGGCGCGATGCTGCTGTGCCTGTCCTTCATGCCCCATCACGGGCTGGGCCCGGGGCTGTGGCATGCGATCTTCCATTCCGTCTCGGCGTTCAACAACGCGGGCTTCTCGACCTTCTCTCCGGGGCTGACGGGATACGCGCTGGACCCGGTGGTCAACGTGGTGATCCCGGTCCTGTTCATCACGGGCGGCATCGGCTACGTCGTCATCGCCGACCTGTACCAGCGCGCGTTCTGGCGCGGCTGGTCGCTGCACACGCGGATGATGATGGTCGGCACCGCCATCCTGATCGTGGGCGGCGTCGCCATGACCGCGATCCTGGAATGGGACAACCCCAACACGCTGGCACAGTATCACAGCATTACCGCCCGCCTGACCGTCGCGTGGTTCCAGGGCGTGACCACCCGCACCGCGGGATTCAATTCGACCGACATTGCGGGGTTGGAGGATTCCACCTCGTTCATGTACATGATCCTGATGATCATCGGCGCCGGCCCCACCTCGACGGGCGGCGGGCTCAAGGTGACGACCGTCTTCGTGATGCTGCTGGCGACCTGGGCGTTCCTGCGGCGCCGGACCGAGGTGACGGGGTTCGGCCGGTCCATCCCCCTTGGCGACGTGCTCAAGGCGATGGCGCTGATGGCGATGGCCTCGGCCGTCATCGTCACCGCGATCTTTCTGCTGCTGATCAGCGAGGGCGGCGATTTCGTCGACATCGCGTTCGAGGTTTCGTCGGCCTTCGGCACGGTCGGCCTGTCGCGGGCCTATACGCCTGAACTATCCGAATTCGGGCGCGCGGTCATCATGGTGGTGATGTTCCTGGGCCGGGTCGGGCCACTGACCCTGGGGTTCTTCCTGGCCACGCGGATGGTGCCGCGGGTGCGATATCCCGCGGGCCAAGTGCACCTTGGCTGATGCGCCCGCCGCCCCTATAAGGCGCCCTGACAGGAAGGACATCCCATGCGCCAGGCGACCATCACCCGCAAGACCTCGGAAACCTCGATCAAGGTGACGCTGAACCTCGACGGCACCGGGGTCTATGACAACCGGACCGGCGTGGGCTTCTTCGATCACATGCTGGACCAGCTGTCGCGCCATTCGCTGATCGACATGACCATCCGCGCGCAGGGCGACCTGCATATCGACGATCACCACACGGTCGAGGATACGGGCATTGCCATCGGCCAGGCCCTGGTCGCGGCACTGGGCGACAAGAAAGGCATCCGCCGTTACGGCAGCTTCCTGCTGGCCATGGACGATTCGCTGGTCCGCGCCGCGCTGGACCTGTCGGCGCGGCCCTATCTGGTCTGGAACGTCGACTTTCCGTCGGAAAAGATCGGCACCTTCGACACCGAACTGGTGCGCGAGTTCTTCCAGGCGCTGTCCACGCATGGCGGCATCACGCTGCATGTCGACCGCCTGCACGGGCTGAACAGCCATCACATCGCCGAGGCCGCCTTCAAGGCCGTGGCCCGCGCGTTGCGCGAGGCGGTCGAGCCCGATCCGCGCATGGCGGGCGTCCTGCCCTCGACCAAGGGGGCGCTGTGATGCGGGTCGCGCTGGTCGATTACGACAGCGGCAACCTGCATTCGGCCGAAAAGGCGTTCCAGCTGATGGGCCGCGACGCGGGCGCCGAGGTCGTCGTGACCTCCGACCCCGAGGTCGCCGCCCGCGCCGACCGCATCGTGCTGCCCGGCGACGGGGCCTTCGCCGCCTGCCGCACCGCCCTTGGCGAGGTGGACGGCATGGCCGAGGCGATCCGCGACGCCGTCCTGACCCGCGGCGTGCCCTTCATGGGCATCTGCGTCGGCATGCAGATGCTGGCGACCACCGGCCATGAATACCGCGAGACGCCCGGCCTGGACTGGATCGGCGGAGAGATCCGCGCCATCGCCGCCCCGGGCCTCAAGGTGCCGCATATGGGCTGGAACGATCTGGTCATCGACCGCCCCCACCCCGTGCTGGAGGGGATCGCGACCGGCGATCACGCCTATTTCGTCCACAGCTGGCAGTTCCAGGTGGCGGACCCCGCCCATCTGTTGGCCCATGTCGATTACGGCGGGCCGGTGACGGCGGTGGTCGGACGCGACAACATCGTCGGCACTCAGTTCCACCCCGAGAAATCCCAGGCCGTGGGCCTGCGCCTGATCGCCAACTTCCTGCGCTGGAACCCCTGAGCGGTCACTGGACCTCCGGCGCCGTTTGCGGTCATGTGCCGCAAACGGACAGGAGAGAGTGATGGATGATCTGGAACGCCGCATCGCCGTGGCCCGGGGCGATCAGGCCGCCGACCTGATCCTGCGCGGCGGCCGTGTCTTCGATCTGATCACCGGCACGATGATGGCGGGCGACGTGGCGATCTGCGGCGACCGCATCGCAGGCATCGGCGATTACGACGGCACCCGCGTGATCGACGTCACCGGGCTGATCCTGGTGCCGGGCTTCATCGACACGCATCTGCATGTCGAAAGCAGCCTGGTCACGCCCTTCGAATTCGACCGCTGCGTGACGCCCCGCGGCGTCACCACGGCCATCTGTGACCCGCACGAGATCGCCAACGTCATCGGCCTGGACGGCATCCGGTATTTTCAGGCCGCGTCCGAGCATCTGCTGATGGACCTGCGGGTGCAGCTGTCCTCCTGCGTGCCGTCTACGGAGATGGAGACATCCGGCGCGCGGATCGAGGCCGGGGATCTGGCGCAGGTCATGGGCCACCCTTCGGCCATCGGGCTGGCCGAATTCATGAACTATCCCGGCGTGATCCACCGCGATCCGGCCGCCATCACCAAGCTGCGCCTGTTCGCGGGCGGCCATATCGACGGGCATTGCCCGCAGCTGACGGGTCTGGACCTGAACGCCTATGTCGCCGCCGGCATCCGCACCGAGCATGAGGCCACGACCGCCGACGAAGCGCTGGAGAAGCTGCGCAAGGGCATGCGCGTCCTGATCCGCGAAGGCTCGGTCAGCAAGGACCTGGATGCGCTGCAGCCGATCCTGACCGAGGCGACCAGCGCCTATCTGTGCCTGTGCACCGACGACCGCAACCCGCTGGACATCGGAGAGCATGGGCATCTGGACTACATGATCCGCCGGCTGATCGCGCTTGGCACATCGCCGCTGGCGGCCTATCGCGCGGCGTCGCTGTCGGCGGCCGAGGCCTTCGGGCTGAAGGATCGCGGGCTGATCGCGCCGGGCCTGCGCGCCGATATCGTCGCCATCGACAGCCTGGAGGGGTGCCACGCGCAGCTGGTCCTGACCGGCGGGCAGGTCGTCGATGATGCGGCCTTCGCCGCGCGCGGGACGGTGGCGCCGGTGGGACGCGCCTCGGTCAAGGCGCCCAGGGTCACGCCGCAGGATTTCCGCTGCACCGGCAACCGCACGGAGACGCCGGTGATCGGCATCCTGGAAGGCAAGATCATCACCGAACACCTGACCCAGGACATCCCGCCGCAGGACGGCGACAAGCGCCCCGACCCCGCGCGCGATCTGTCCCGCATCGCGGTGATCGAGCGGCATGGGCGGAACGGCAACATCGCTACGGGCTTCGTGCAGGGGTTTGGTCTGGCGCGCGGGGCCATCGCCTCGACGCTGTGCCATGACCACCACAACATCGCCGTCGTGGGCGTCGATTACGCGGACATGGCGCTGGCGGCCAACCGGCTGACCGATCTGGAGGGGGGATTCGTCGTGGCCTGCGACGGCCGCATCCTGGCCGAACTGCCCCTGCCGGTCGCCGGGCTGATGAGCCTTGAGCCGTTCGAGACCGTGCGCGACACGCTGATCGCGCTGCGCGAGGCCGCCCGGACCCTGGGCACGACCCTGGAGGAACCGTTCCTGCAGCTGGCCTTCCTTGCACTGCCGGTCATTCCTGCGCTGAAGATCACCGATCGCGGCATGGTCGATGTCGCGAAATTCGAGATCATCGCCCCCTGACCCCGCCGGCATCGGTGCAGGAAGGGCTACAAACCCGTCAGTCGCCTCGGACGCGCAGCACCTCGGCCACGGCGCGCGCCACGGCATCGTCGATGCTCAGCGTGCTGGTGTCCAGCACCACCGCATCCTCTGCCGGACGCAGCGGCGCCGTCGCCCGCTGGCTGTCGCGCAGGTCGCGTTCGCGCAGCTGGGCCAACATCTCCTGGGGGTCGGCGCCCAGTTCAGCCGCACGACGCGCCGCCCGAACCTCGTCCGAGGCGACCACGTACAGCTTGACCGCCGCATCGGGACAGATGACCGTGCCGATGTCGCGCCCGTCCAGCACGGCGCCGGGGTCCTGCGCGGCAAAGCGGTGCTGGAACGCGACCAAGGCCGTGCGGACGTCGGGAATGGCCGCGATGCGGCTGGCGGCCTGACCCGCCTCGGCGCTGCGCAGGTCCGGGCGGGCCAGATCCTCCGCGTTCAGCGAATGGGCCGCCGCGACAGGATCGCCCCCCTTGGCGCCGGTCGCCCGGTACAGCAGACCCGTGTCCAGGTGGTGAAATCCGAACCGGTCGGCCAGCGCGCGGGCGATGGTGCCCTTGCCCGATGCGGCCGGTCCGTCGATGGCGATGATGAAGGGCATGGCAGGCGATCTGTCGGTTGGCGTTGAGAACGGAATGTCCCGCACCCTTCGCATGCCCGGGGCCACGCGTCCAGCACCCCCGCCCCCGGACCGCCACGCGCAACATTCAGATCACCGGCCATCGCGATATTTTCACGACATTACCCCTTGGCAATCTCTGCGCTGCGCCGTCCTATGGGACTTTAAGAACGCATTGAGTTTTAGACATAGATGTTATCAGGTTTTATCGAACGTCTTCTGGACGCCCCGACCATTGCCGACATCCGCGCCGTATTTCTGGAAGCGGTCGGCCAGCTTGGCTACGATCACGCCCTTTATGCCGCGCGTTTCATGCTGACGGTGCCCAGGGCGCTGTTGCGCGACAACCCCGTGGTCTTCAGCAACCTGCCCCCCGATCTGATCGAACAGGCCCAGCGGCTGCGCGACCTGGATCAGGACCCCTGGGTCGAATGGGTGCGCGACAATGACGGCGACATCGCGTCCGACGCGTTGCAGGACCAATTCGGCCCGTCGCGCTCCTTCGGGCTGGCGGCGGAACACGGGCTGGGCCATGCCCGCATCATCAGCCTGCGCGACAAGGTCCTCCACAGCGTGGGCGCGGTGGTGGTGATGCCGCGGCGGGGTGCCGATGCACAGGACCTGCAGGCGTCCTGGGCGCGGTCGGGCCGCGAGGTCCGGGTGCTGTCCTGGGTAATGCACATGCGCATCGCGACGATGCAGCGCAACCTGCCCAAGGCCACCCTGACCCCGCGCCAACGCGAGGTCCTGGGCTGGCGCTCGGCCGGCAAGACCGTCGGAGAGATCGCGGTGATTTTGGGCATCACCGCCGCCACCGTGGAAAAGCACATGCGCTTGGCCC
The DNA here is from genome assembly GCF_000967735.1 of Paracoccus sp. S4493. Taxonomy (NCBI): domain Bacteria; kingdom Pseudomonadati; phylum Pseudomonadota; class Alphaproteobacteria; order Rhodobacterales; family Paracoccaceae; genus Paracoccus; species Paracoccus sp. S4493. The sequence continues at coordinate 4,184 of NZ_JXYF01000069.1, read as the reverse complement.
GCGAGGCCCTGGGGGTCGAGACGACGCCCCAGGCCGTGCTCAAGGCCCATGTGACGCATCAGCTGTTCCAGCCTGCCGCCGCCTCGCTGAGGCTGGGGGGCCAGGGGTAGGGTTTTCCACCGTTTCGCCCGCCCCCGAAACCGCGTCACATCGCGGCGTTCCGTGAGTGGTGACACGCAAGTGTCAGGAACAGGCGGCGTGCGGCAAGGTTGCCTTGGCCGGGCGCCGCCACCAAGGTCCGGAACGCGAAATGCCGGCCCAGGGGGCCGGCATTCGTGTCGTTCGATCAAGAAAGGATCAGGCGCCGCTGAGGGTCTTGGCAACCTCGGCTGCGAAATCCTCTTCCTTCTTCTCGATGCCTTCGCCGACCATCACGCGGGCATAGCCGGTGATCTGGACGCCGGCCTCGGCCGCGGCCTGCTCGACCGTCAGGTCGGGGTTCATCACGAAGGCCTGACCCAGCAGCGTGTTCTCGGCCACGAACTTCTTCATCCGGCCCGGAATGATGTTGTTCTGGATGACGGCCTCGGGCTTCGGCTTGGCCGAAGAGGCGTTCTCTTCCAGCGCCTTGGCGGTCTGGACCTGCAGCTCGCGCTCCAGCGCGGCGGGATCCATGGTCGCCTCGGACAGCGAGACGGGGTTCGTCGCCGCAATGTGCATCGCGAACTGCTTGCCCACGGTCGGCGCCTTGTCAGCCGGACCCGACAGCGCGACCAGCACGCCGATCTTGCCCAGGCCGTCAGCGGCGGCGTTGTGCACGTAGGACACGACGGTCTCGCCTTCCAGGACCTGCACGCGGCGCAGGGTCAGGTTCTCGCCGATGCGGGCGATGGCGCCGGTCACGACGTCCGAGACGGACTTACCGTCCAGATCGGCGGCCTTCAGGGCCTCGATCTCGCCCGCGCCGTTCAGCGCGACGCCGGTGATATCACGGACCAGCTGCTGGAAATCGGCGTTTTTGGCGACGAAGTCGGTCTCCGAGTTGATCTCGACGGCGACGCCGCGGCCACCCGAGACCTGGACGCCCACCAGACCTTCGGCGGCAACGCGATCGGCCTTCTTGGCGGCTTTCGCCAGGCCCTTGGTGCGCAGCCAGTCGATGGCCGCTTCCATGTTGCCGTCGTTCTCGGTCAGGGCCTTCTTGGCGTCCATCATGCCTGCGCCGGTGGTCTCGCGCAGTTCCTTCACCATCGCTGCGGTGATTGCCATATCCGTCTCCTATCTGTTCAACGCGTCAGGCGGGGCATATCCCCGCCTGACGACAATCCGATGAATGGGTGGTTCCGGGGCGGATCAGGCCTCGGCTGCGGCCTCTTCGGTCGCCGGCTCGTCCAGCAGCTCTTCCGGCGCTTCGGCCAGCGAACCCAGGTCGACGCCCGACGCACCCATGTGCGCGGTCATGCCGTCCAGGGCCGCACGGCTGACCAGGTCGCAGTACAGCGCGATGGCGCGGGCCGCGTCGTCGTTGCCCGGGATGATGTAGTCGATACCGTCGGGCGAGCAGTTGGTGTCGACCACGGCCACGACCGGGATGCCCAGCTTCTTGGCTTCCAGGATGGCCAGGTCTTCCTTGTTCACGTCGATGACGAACAGCAGGTCGGGAAGGCCGCCCATGTCGCGGATGCCGCCCAGCGAGGCTTGCAGTTTGGTCTGCTCGCGCTCCAGCTGCAGGCGCTCTTTCTTGGTCAGGCCCTCGGCGCCGCCGGCCATCGTCTCGTCGATCGCCTTCAGGCGGTTGATCGACTGGCTGACGGTCTTCCAGTTGGTCAGCGTACCGCCCAGCCAACGGTGGTTCATGTAGAACTGTGCCGACTTTTCAGCCGCTTCCGCGATGGAACGCTGTGCCTGGCGCTTGGTGCCGACGAACAGCACGCGGCCGCCCTTGGCGACGGTATCGCGCACGACCTGCAGGGCCGCGTCCAGCATCGGCACGGTCTGCGTCAGGTCCAGGATGTGGATGCCGTTGCGGTCACCATAGATGAACTCACCCATGCGGGGGTTCCAGCGTTGGGTCTGGTGACCATAGTGGACGCCAGCTTCAAGAAGCTGACGCAGCGAGAATTCGGGAAGCGCCATGAGGAGTTCCTTTCCGGTTTGCGCCTTGGCAGGGGGTCTCAGGGCGGATGCCCCAACCGGTGGACCGTTGCGGATATGTCCCGCAAGGCCCTCCCCTGCCTGTGAAGTAGGCGCGCGATAGCCCCTGTACGGGTGAAAGGCAAGCGAATTCGCTGTGGCATTCCTGCAGGTAGCGGTAACATCGGCATGGCGGCACCCTTGCATCGGGCGGGGCTTGGGTTCAGGTTCGCAGCAGTTCCATTCATAAGCGATAGGCCCGCCATGACCCCCCAAGATCAGTCTCGGCAGACGAAAGCCCTGTGCCAGCTTGCGCCGGTGATCCCGGTCATCGTCATCAAGGACGTGGCCCATGCCGAGGGGCTGGCCCGTGCGCTGGTCGCGGGCGGGTTGCCGGTGCTGGAGGTGACGCTGCGCTCGGACGCCGCGCTTGACGCGATCCGCGCCATGAGCGGCGTCGCGGGCGGCCATGTCGGCGCGGGCACCGTGCTGACCCCGGACGACGCCAAGCGCGCCAAGGACGCGGGCGCCAGCTTTGCGGTCTCTCCGGGCCTGACCGACCGGCTGATCGCCGCCTGCGAGGATCTGGCACTGCCGCTCCTACCGGGCGCCGTCACCGCCTCCGAAGTGATGCGGGCCGCCGATGCGGGCTTCGACATGCTCAAGTTCTTCCCGGCCGAGGCCGTGGGCGGAGCCCCCGCGCTGAAATCGCTGGCGGGCCCCCTGCCCCGCATCAGCTTCTGCCCCACGGGCGGCGTGACACCCCAGAACGCGGGCAGCTATCTGTCGCTGCCCAACGTGATCTGCGTCGGCGGCAGCTGGATCGTGACCGATGCCGACATGGCCGCAGGCAACTGGCAGGCGATCGAGGATCGCGCCCGCACCGCCGCGGCACTGCGCGGCTGACACGATGGATCTGGCGCGCGCCCGGCGCAACGTCGCGGTCCTTGTGCTGGCACAGGCGATCCTGGGCGCGCAGATGTCGGTCATCTTCATCGTGGGGGGGCTTGCGGGACAGATCCTGTCCCCGCATCCCTGCCTGGTGACGCTGCCGCTGTCGATGATCATCCTGGGATCGACCCTGTCGGCACGGCCGCTAGCGCGCTTCATGCAGGCGCGCGGGCGGCAGGCGGGGTTCCTGCTGGCCGTGGCGGCGGGGGCCTTGGGCGCGGCGATCGCGGCGGCGGGGCTGTGGCTGGGCTCGTTCGCGCTGTTCATGGTGGGGTCCGGGCTGACCGGCATCTACATGTCGGCGCAGGGCTTCTACCGCTTTGCCGCGACCGACACCGCGCCCGAGGATTACGCCCCAAAGGCCATCAGCCTGGTCATGGCCGGGGGCTTGGCCGCCGCCATCATCGGCCCGGCGCTGGTGCGCATGACCAGCGACCTGACCGCCGTGCCGTTCCTGGCGACCTATCTGGCGGTGATCGGCCTGAACCTGGCCGGACCGCTGCTGTTCGCCTTCCTGGACATCCCCAAACCGCCCGCGCCGGTGGCGGGCGCATCCACGGGGCGCCCGATGGGGCAGATCCTGCGGACCCCCGCCATTGCCGTGGCGATGATCTGCGGCATGGTGTCCTATGCGCTGATGAACCTGGTGATGACCTCGACGCCCCTGGCCGTGGTGGGCTGCGGCTATGACACGGCGGATGCCGCCAATATCGTCAGCGCGCATGTGCTGGCCATGTTCGCGCCCAGCTTCGTCACCGGTCACCTGATCGCACGCTTCGGACCGGAGCGGATCGTCGGGTTGGGCCTGGCGATCCTGGCCGCCGCGGGCGCCGTCGCCCTGTCCGGGGTGGAGGTGGAGCAGTTCTTCATCGCCCTGATCCTCCTGGGGATCGGCTGGAACTTCGGCTATATCGGCGCCACCACCATGCTGACCCGCGCCCATGCCCCCGAGGAACGCGGCCGCGTTCAGGGCATGAACGATTTCGTGGTCTTCGGCGGGGTGTTCCTGGCGTCCCTGTCCTCGGGCGGGCTGATGAACTGCTCGGGCGGGTCGATCGTCGCCGGCTGGAACGCGGTGAACCTGGCGATGCTGCCTTTCCTGGCGCTGGCGGGCGGGGCGCTGATCTGGCTGGTCATGCGCCCCCGCCCCGTCTGAGGTC